>CADBQJ010000239.1 GCA_902796785.1 Fibrobacter succinogenes | reverse complement strand
AGCTCGGAGCTGCGCGAACGGCTGATCGAGGGGAGGCCCCTGTGAACGTCCTCCTCCTCTGCGCCGGACTGGGCACCCGCCTGCGGCCGCTGACCGAGCGGATCCCCAAGGCGCTCGTCCCCGTGGCGGACCAGACGCTCCTGGCCCGCGCCCTCGACGGCGTGTCGGCGCTGCGCGGCGCCCGGATCTACGCCAACGGACACCACCTGGCCGAACAGATCGAGCGGTTCGCGGAGGAAGACGGCCGCATCGTCCGCGTGATGGGCGAGACGAAGATCCTCGGCACCGCGGGCCCGCTGGCGCGGATGGCGCGCGAAGTGGGGGCGGACGACCTTCTCGTGGTCAACGGCGACCTCTGGCACACCATCGACGTCGTCGACTTCGTGATGCGGGCCCAGGCCTCCGACGCCGACATCGCGCTCCTGGGCCGCGACGACCCGCGCGTGAACACGCTCTCCCGCGCGGACGGCCGCCTGGCCGGGATCCGCGGGCGCTTCGGCGGGTTCTCCGGGCGCGGGGCGCTCACCTTCACCGGGATCTCCTGGTACCGCGCCTCGGCCCTTTCCCGCATCCCCTCCGGGCTCTTCGACATCCGCGAGTTCTGGCGCGACGAGGTCGCCGCCGGACGCGCGCCCGCGCTCCTGGACGCCGCGCCGGGATGCCAGTGGATCGACATCGGCACGCCGGCCGGCCTGATCGAGGCCATGGAGGCGCGGCTCGCCGAACTGGGCGTCGCCTCCTGGAGCGCGGTCCCCTGCGACGGCGCGGAGCTCCTCTGCTCCGCCGTCTGCGCCGGGGCGGCGGTCGAGGGGCCCTGCAGGCTCCAGCGGAGCATGGTGCTTCCGGGCGGGACCGTCCGGGCGGGGGAAGACCTCCGCGGCACGGTCGTGGGCGACGGATTCCGATGGGAGGTCGACCTGTGAGCGGAGAAAACGAAGGATTCGAAAGCGCGCGCCTTTCCCTGCGGCTGAAGACCTGGCTCGAAAAGGCCGGGTTCGACCTCTCGCAGCGCTGGCTTCCCGCCGGCAGCGCCGGGTCGTCGCGCCGGTACTGGCGCGCCCGGCTGGGCGAGGGGACGATCGTCCTGATGACGCAGCCCAGCGCCGACCTCGACTTCCACCGCTTCGCGCAGATCACCGGATACCTCGCCTCGAAGGGGGTCCGGGTCCCCGAGCTCCATCTCGCCGACGACTCCGCCGGGCAGATGCTCCTGGAGGACCTGGGCCGCACGAGCTTCTACGACGTCGTCCGCGACGAGGGCTCGCAGGAGGGGATGCTCAACCGCTACTCCGCGGCGCTCGTCGTCCTCGCGGAGCTGCAGAAGCGCACGGAGGGCTTCGAGTCCGACGGGCCCGAGCTGCTCCTGGACCGCCGGTTCGACTTCGAGGCGCTGCGCTGGGAGACCGACTACTTCTCCGAACACTGGCTGGGCGGCGTGATGCACGTGGACCGCGAGACGAGGGCCGCGCTCGCCGACGAGTTCGACGAGCTGGCGCTGCGCGTGCGCCGGCACCCCATGGCCCTGATGCACCGCGACTTCCAGTCGCAGAACCTGATGGTCGCGGAGGAGCGCCCCATGCGGCTCGCGCTCATCGACTACCAGGGCGCCCGCGCGGGCAGCCGCTGGTACGACCTGGCCAGCCTGCTGTGGGACCCCTACGTCGGGCTGGACGTCCAGCAGGTGCGCTACCTGTGGCGGGAATGGTGCGGCATGCGCGGACTGGAGCCCTCCAGCGCCCACTGGCGCGCCTTCCTGGAGGCGTCGCTCCAGCGGCTGATGCAGGCCTGCGGCGCCTACGGCAACCTCGGCCGGCGCCAGGGCAAGCCCTTCTTCGAGGCGCAGATCCCCGCCGGACGGCGCCAGCTGCTGCGCGCCCTGGGCGAAATGCCCTCCGGCGAATTCCCGAAGCTGCGCGAGATGCTGGAAGGCTAGGCCTTCCGGCGGCACCTGAGCACGACGTCGCTCCCCAGCGAGGGCGAGACCGCCCCGAAGAGCTTCTCCACCGCCTTGACGAGCGGGGTCGCCGCGACGGGCGCGGAGGCCGCCTTCTCGACGAAGAAGCCCGCGTCGGAGACCTGTTCGCGCAGCGCGCGGCAGGTGTAGCCGCGCACGTGCCCCGCGGGGACGAGCGGCTTGCGCAGGGGATTGCCGTAGTTGCTGCGCCGCGTGGAGACCTCGGTGGAGAGCGGCTGCCAGCCGAGCAGCACGAAGAGGCGGTTGATTCCGGAGGCGAGGTTGGGCGTGGAGAGGACGAGGACCCCGCCGGGCTTGAGCACGCGCCGGAGCTCCGCGAGCAGGCGGTCGGTGTCGACGATGTGCTCGATCACCTCGCAGCAGACGACGCAGTCGAAGGTCGCGTCGTCCCACGGCAGCGGGTCGCGGTTGAGGTCGCAGGCCTTCGCCTCCTTCAGCAGGGGCAGCGCCTTCCGCATCACCTCCTCGGAGAGGTCGGTGCCGTAGATCTCGCCCTCGAAGGCGGGGCGGTAGTTCCGGACGATCGAACCGTCCCACACGCCGATCTCCAGCAGCTTGCCGTCCTTCGGAAGCCACGAGACGACCGTCTTCACGCGCTCGGCGGAGAAGTCGTTCCCGGTCATGGAGCTCCGCGCGTAGCGCTCCTTCGCGAATTCGGAGATTTCGCTCATTTCGTTTCCTCCGCTTTCCGCGCGGATCCGCCCCGCGCGACGAAGAACCAGGCCCCCGCCGCCGACGGGACGAGGACCGAAACGTATCCCAGCAGCGCCGCCGCGACGCAGAGGTCCGGCGTGACGCCCGGCAGCCCGGAGAAGAGGACGATCATCGCCCCCTCGCGCACGCCGACGTTGAAGAAGCTGACCGGGACCATGTTGACCAGCATGAGGACGGGCACCAGCGTGAGGATCCCGATCGCGGGGAAGGGCATGCCGACGGCCCAGTAGAGGACGACGGTCAGCAGGTTGCTCAGGAGCTGGATCGTCGCCGAGAGGAACGCCACGAGGGCCTTCGTCCGGAGCGGGAGAAGCCGCGTCGCGCGGAGGTGGTCGGCCAGCGGGACCAGGCGCGGACGGCGCTCCAGCGCGCGCAGCAGCCCCTCGGGCGCGCGGAAGAGCAGCGCGACGGCGACGAGGGCGGCGACCGCGGCGACCGCGCAGAAGGGGATCAGGCCGGGGATCGAGGAGAGGTGCGAGGGCTCGACGAGGAAGCCGATCCAGACGAAGGCCAGCAGGGCCAGCACGCCGATCGCGCGGCCCAGCACGATCGAGCCGGCCGAGGCGGCGTAGGCCCTTTCGTCGCGCCCCAGCATCGCCGCGCGCACCACGTCGCCGCCGGCGGAGGAGGGGAGGAAGAGGCTGGCGAACTGCCCGATGCAGATCAGCCGGAAGAAGGTCCAAACGCCCGGGACGGACTCCCGTCCGCCGGCGAAGAGGGCGCGCCAGCGCACCGCCTGGATCAGGAAGGTCGGGAAGAAGAGGGCCGTCCCCAGCGCGAAGAGCGGCCACGAGACGTCGCGGAAGCGGGCCGCCACGTCGTCGAACGGGACGACGCGGAGCACGGCGCCGAAAATCACCGCGGCGATCGCCGCGCGGATCGCGGTCTTCGCGGCGGATCGGCGGGGGAGCGCGGCGTCTCGGGCGTCCATCGGGTTCCTCTTCCGTCAGGCCGCGGCGCGGCGGCGTTCCCGGACGAGCTGGGCCGCGCCCAGTCCGCAGAGCAGGAGGACCAGCGCGAAGCCGGCCGCGGAGAGCGGCAGGACGCGGGCGACCTCCGGCGAGCGGTAGACCAGCTCCACGCGGTTCTTCCCGGCGGGCAGCGGCACGGCCTGGAGGGTGGTGAAGGCGCGCAGCACGGGGGCCTCCTTCCCGTTGACCGTCGCGCGCCACCCGGGCATCCAGTTCTCGGAGTGGAGCAGGACCGTCGGGCGGTCGCATTCGGTCTCGGCGACCAGGCGGTCGGGCGAGGGGTTCTCGACGACGCGGGCCTCGCCCGGGAAGGGGCGCCTCGCCGCGGGGTGGACGTCCGCGACGCCCTCGCCGGATTCGAGCAGGACCACGGCGCGCTCGTCCACGCCCCGCCGGTCCAGCAGCGCCAGCTGCTCCGCGGCGGGCAGGACGAGCGCGCTGTCGAAGAGGGCGACGCGGGGAAGCGCCCCCTCGTTGACCGCCAGCCGTCCGCCCGAGAGCAGGTAGCGCCCCCCGAGCAGGTTCAGGTAGGGCGAGCCGGAGAAGTCGCCGGTCCGGAGCCCCGCCGTCAGGCGGGCGCGGGAGCGGCCTCCGGTGAATTCGCGGAAGGAGGCGAGCTCGTTGTCGTGGAAGCCCAGCACGGAGCGGAACCCGGCGAACCCGCCGAGGTTCTCGTTGATTCCGCCGAGCGCGAAGAGGCGGTAGTCGTTCGGGGGAAGCGCGCCGTCGCGGCGCTGCAGGTCGGCCCACTGCGCCTTGAGCGCCGCCGGCACCGCCTTTTCGCGCGGGACGGTCTGCACGAAGGGGAGGTCGGTCCAGAGGAGCTCCGCCAGCCCGAGCGCGGCGATCGCGCAGAGGGGCTTCGCGTCGCCGATCCGCCCGCCGAAGCGGAACAGAAGCCCGGCGGAGAGGAGGACGAAGACCAGGCTGACGACGGAGGCGCCCGCCTCGGCCGCCATCGTCTGGGCGTGCAGCGGGGCGAAGTAGTCGCGCACCCCTTCGGTCGAGTAGAGGACGTCGGTCCCGACGACGGCCCAGACCAGGACCAGCGCCATGGCGCCGACGGCGAGCAGGGTCGGGATCGGGACGTCGCGGATTCCGCCCTTGAAGAGCGCGGCGACCGACGCGGGGGAGAAGGCCTCGCCGCGCTCGCGGGCCGCGACCGCCGCCAGCGCGACGACGGCGAAGAGGAGCACCGCGACGGCGGCGGGGGCGCCGAGGAACGACTCCCACGCGCGGCGCGCGACGACCAGGACCAGCGCGGCGCCGGCGGCCAGGCCCAGCGGAACGGCCAGGGAGCGCCGCTCGTCCGCCGCCGCGAAGGCGCGCGCCCCCATCCAGGCGCAGGCCATGGGCAGCCAGAAGGCGGCGATCGCGGGGGCGCGGAACGAGCCCACGCCCGGAAGGACGGCGTAGAAGAGGCGGAAGAGCGGCGTGTGCGCGCCGAGCGAGTAGGCGATCGTCAGGGCGGAGGCCCCCAGCCAGAAGGCCCCCTCCAGGCGGTAGCGCCGCGCGGAGAAGCCGACCAGCGCCAGGAGCAGCAGCATCGCGCCGACGGCGTTGTGGTCCAGCTTGAGGAAGTTCCGCCCCCAGTAGTGCTTTTCGACCACGCCCGCGCCGTCCTCCGAGGCGCGGTCGCTTTCGCGCGAGACGAACCCGGGCAGGAGCAGCGTGGCGAGCTCCTCGGGATGGAGCGACCACGAGACCGCGTGGCCGTAGGAGCTGTGCTCCGCGTCGCCGCGCACCGAGAACTCGGCCACGTAGGCGCGCTGCGGGAGGATCTGGAACGACGCGGCGGCCAGCGCGGCGGCCACGGCCGCGCCCACGACGCCCTGGCGCAGGAGCCGGGCGCGGAGCGGGATCTCCTTCCGCGAGAAGACGAGGAAGAGCGAGAGGAAGAGCAGCCCCCACAGGGCGAAGTAGACCGCCTGCAGATGGCTGGAGAGCAGCATCCACAGCAGGGCGAGCGCCATCGCGGCCCCGCCCCAGAGCCGGCCGTCCTTCGCGAGCTTCACGAGCCCCCACAGCAGCCAGGGGAGGGCGGAGATCGCCATCATCTTCCCGTCGTGGCCGGGGTAGACCAGCGAGAAGAAGGCGGGGCTGAGCGCGAAGAGCGCCGAGACGGCGATGCCTGCGTTCATGCCGTGCGCCAGGCGCGAGAAGAGGAGCAGGCCGCCCATGAAGGCGATCTGGACGCAGAGGACGAACTTCCACCCCACCGCGCGGGCCGGGTCGAGGAGGCACTGCAGCAGCCGCAGGGGGTGGTAGGCGTCGCCGAACATCGCGTCCAGCGTGGGGATACCGCCCAGGCGGGTGTCGTCCCAGGCGGGCAGGACGAGGGCGTCCGAGATGTAGCGCGTCCCCATCGACTTGAGCTGGTCGGCGTCGAGCAGCAGGCGCGATTCGTCGAAGACGAAGCCGCGGAAGACCAGCAGCAGGAAGAGGAAGAAGAGCGCGGAGGCGATCCAGTATTTCTTCATTGTCTTTCTCCGATGACCAGCAGGACGGGGAGCCCGTTCTCCACGGGGAAGACCGTCTGCGCCGAGATCTCCAGGCCGGCGGCGGAGGCCCATCCGGCGATCTGCTCCGGACGGAAGCCCAGCCACTGGTCGCCCAGCCGCTCGCGGACCCATTCCTGGTCGTGCGCCAGCAGGTCGAGCAGGGCGAACCGCCCGCCGGGGCGCAGCACGCGCCCCATTTCGCGCACCGCCTGCTCGGGCCGCGCGCAGTGGTGGAGCACCTGGCTCGCCAGGACGAGGTCGGCGCTCCCGTCCCCGAGCGGGACGGACTCGGCGGAGCCCTTCCGGCACAGGACGTTCGAAAGCCTTTCCCGGGCGCAGCGGCTCCGCGTCAGGCGCAGCATCCGGGCGCTGACGTCGATGGCCACCACGCGGCGGCACCCGCGGGCCAGCGCCGCGGCCAGCTCGCCCTCGCCGCAGCCCAGGTCGACCGCCAGGTCGGCGCGGACCAGCGAGGCGAAGGCGATTTCGATGGCCTGGGCCGATCCGCCGGGCTCCACCAGGCCGCGGTAGCTTCCCGCCACGCGGTCGAAGAACTCCGCGCTGCGCTTCCGGCGCAGCTCCAGCCGCTCCTCGGCCTTGGCGCGCAGCGAGGAGGCGTCGGGCAGCTCCTCCGTCAGCGCGCGGACCATGGCCCCCAGCTCGGGGGAGGCGCGGAACCGGTCGCTCAGCCGGTAGTAGGCGACGGCCCCTTCGCGCCGGTCGTCCAGGAGCCCCGCCTCGCGCAGCTGGGAGAGGCAGCGGCTCGCGCTGGACTGGTGGATCCCCAGGATGGCCACGAGCTCCGAGACGGTGAATTCCGCCGTCGACAGCACCGCCAGCGCGCGGAGGCGCGTTTCGTCGCCCAGCGCCTTGATCAGCCGGAGCGAGGGGAGGATGGCGTCTGCGGACATGGGGCCTCTTTTCGGACGGGAGAGCGCGCGATCTGGCGCGGCGATTCGACCTAAAATAGATAGAATCAGGAGGCGCCGCCGAGCGCCCCGAGGGCGGCGCGCAGCAGCCCGAGGCAGGCGGCGTAGGCCCCCGCCGCGGATCCCGCCGCCTCGCCCCACGCCCAGCGGCCCGAGGCGACGGCCAGCGCGACGGCCGCCAGGGCCGTCTGGAAGAGGACGATCCAGGCGATCGACTGGACGTAGCCCCGCTGGACGAGGTCGGTCTGCTTCGGGTGGATCGAGCGCAGGAGCTCCGAGAGCCACCCCCCGTAGAGGACGGCGGCGGCGCCGGCCGCGAACCCGCGCAGCTCCTCCCGCAGCGCGAACCCCAGCCCGGCGAGCGCCAGCGCGTAGAGGGGGATCGCGTAGGGGGCCAGGCTGATGAACCAGTTCCCGGTCGCGAGCTTCATGTAGCCGCCGTTCCGCTCGGTCACGTGCAGCTCCGACGGCGGGCGGAGGAAGAGCAGCCCCGCGAGCGCGTGGGTCGCCTCGTGCTCGAAGGTGGAGAGGAACGCGGCGAAGCGGCCGGCCTTGCCGGGGGTTCCGGAGACGAGCAGGCGGTGGAGGCAGAAGCCGACGGCGGCGAGCCCGACGGGGAGCAGGACGGCCGGGTCGAGGGGCTCTTCGGCCAGCCGGAGCGCGGCCAGGCGGACCAGGCCGAACCAGCCCGGGAGCAGGAGGACGAGGAGCGGCCACCGGAGCGCGGCGGCGAGCGGCGAGTCGACCTTCGCGGAGGAAAAGCCCATGCGCCAATGCTAGCAAGTTCGGGCTCCCAATCCTATATTTAGCGCGTTCAGTTCAACCACAACGGAGTGCCATCATGGCCAACATCATCACCATCAAGTCCGTCAAAGGCCGCCAGATCCTCGATTCCCGCGGCAACCCCACCGTCGAAGTGGACGTCGTCCTCAGCGACGGCTTCCTCGCCCGCGCGGCCGTTCCCTCCGGCGCCAGCACCGGCGAATACGAAGCCTGCGAACTTCGCGACGGCGACAAGAAGGTCTACAAGGGCAAGGGCGTGCTGAAGGCCGTCGCCGCCGTCAACGGCCCGATCGCCAAGGCGCTCAAGGGCAAGAACCCCCTCGACCAGAAGAAGCTCGACGAACTGATGATCGAGCTCGACGGCACCGCCAACAAGAACAAGTTCGGCGCCAACGCCATCCTCGGCGCCTCCATGGCGATCTGCGTCGCCGGCGCGCACGTGAAGAAGATGCCCCTGTGGAAGTACATCGGCAAGCTCCACGGCACCAAGCAGTTCAAGCTGCCCACCCCGATGGCCAACATCGTCAACGGCGGCAAGCACGCCGACAACAAGATCGACTTCCAGGAATTCATGGTCATGCCCGTGGGCGCCAAGAGCTTCTCCGAAGGCCTCCGCTGGATCGACGAAGTGTTCCACACCCTCAAGGGCATCCTGAAGGAACAGAAGCAGGTCACCGCCGTCGGCGACGAAGGCGGCTTCGCGCCCAACGTCGACAACGACAAGGCGCTCGACGTCATCATGGAGGCGATCAAGGCCGCCGGCTACAAGCCCGGCAAGGACATCTGCATCGCCCTCGACTGCGCCAGCTCCGAACTCTTCGACGAAGGCGGCCGCAAGGGCTACAAGTTCTGGAAGACCGAACCCGGCAAGCTCTACCAGGCCGCCGACATGGTCGCCAAGTACGAAGCCTGGCTGAAGAAGTACCCGATCATCTCGATCGAGGACGCCCTCGACCAGAACGACTGGGCCGGCTACACCGCCATCACCAAGAAGCTCGGCAAGAAGCTGCAGCTGGTCGGCGACGACTTCTTCGTCACCAACCCCACCCGCCTCGCCCGCGGCATCAAGGAAAAGGCCTGCAACTCGATCCTGATCAAGGTCAACCAGATCGGCACCGTCACCGAAACGCTCGAAGCCATCAAGATGGCCCAGAAGGCCGGCTACACCGCCGTCGCCTCCCACCGTTCCGGCGAAACCGAAGACACCTTCATCGCCGACCTCGCCGTCGGCACGGCCTGCGGCCAGATCAAGACCGGTTCGCTCTCGCGCACCGACCGCATCTGCAAGTACAACCAGCTCCTCCGCATCGAGGAAGAACTGGGCGCCAAGGCCGTCTACCAGGGCAAGATCCGCTAATCCGGATTCCCCGGTCGGAAAACGCGAATCCCCGCTCTCCGGAGCGGGGATTTTCCGTTTCCGCGAAATTTTCCTTTTTACCCGAAAAAACGCCCTTTTCCGGAAAAGGCGGTATAGATTAAAAACGAGGAGCGGGCGAAAAGGTCGAATCGAGGTCCGATGAAATCGTCGCAATTTCGGCATTTTGAAGTCGGATGTGTGTCCCGGAGGTCCAGATGAGAACTGCTAGAGCGGTGTGCGCGGCGCTTCTGTGCGCCGCCATGGTCCATGCGGCGCAGGTGAAGGTCAAGATCAGCAGCGAGCCGGCGGGCGCCGTGATCCGCGTGGGCTCCGAAACCTGCACGGGAAGCTGCGTCCTCGCCTTCGAGAAGGGGAGCAAGCAGACGATCGTCGCCACGAAGGAGGGCTTCGAGGAGGCCAAGAGCGTGCAGACGATGCAGCGCAACGGCCAGAAGATCGTCGTCAAGCTCAGCCCGAAGAAGCCGACCGTGAAGACCGGCGTCCTCAAGGACAAGCGCGACGGCCGCGCCTACAAGACCGTCCAGGTGGAGGACGACTGGTGGATGGCCGAAAACCTCGCCTTCAACGTCAAGGGCGCCTCCGTCTGCGCCGGCGGCAACTGCAAGCGGTTCGGCCGCCTCTACGACTGGGCCGCGACGATGGACCTCGAGTCCGACTACCTCTCCGACCTCGCCGCCGAGTTCATCGCCGAGGTGCACCAGGGCGTCTGCCCCGACGGCTGGCACGTCCCCTCCGAGGCCGACTGGTCGCGCCTGATCGCCTCGGGCGACGGCATGCAGACCGCGGGCGAAAAGCTCACGCCCGACGGCAAGCTCCCCGGCCCCGGCGCCCAGACGCTCTTCTGGAGCGCCAGGGAGAGCGCCGCCAGGGACGCCCAGTCCGCCACGCTGCGCGACGGACGCAAGGAGCTGACGCTCGGCCGCTCCTCCAAGGGGTCGAAGAACGCCGTGCGCTGCATCCAGGACCGCGTGGGCCCGCCGCCGCCTCCCAAGCCGAAGCCGGTGGCCAAGCCCGAACCCAAGCCCGAGCCGAAGCCCGCCGACAAGCTGGCCACGGGCCGCATGAAGGACAAGCGCGACGGCGAGATCTACCGCACCGTGCAGATCGACGGGCAGTGGTGGACCGTGGAGAACATGCGCCACGGCAACGGCCGCTGCTTCAAGGGCAAGAAGCAGGCCTGCAAGGACGGCAAGGCCTACGGCGGCGAAGCGGCGCAGAAGGTCTGCCCCGCCGGCTGGCATCTCCCCACCCGCGAGGAGTGGGAGTCGGTCCAGGGCTACATGGGACCGCTCGAGGGGAACAAGGGGTTCATGGCGACCGGTTCGGGCAAGAAGAGCGTCTGGATCGAGTCCGCCGGCTTCTGGACCTCCACGCGCGAGGAGAAGGGCAAGGGCTGGTACGGCGTGACGACCTCGCCCGAGTTCGACGTCGCGGAGGGGCTCGAGAAGAACGGCCCCCGCGGGATGATGGTCCGCTGCGTGCTGGGCGCCAAGCCCGCCCCGTCCCCCGCGCCCGGCGGGGAAGTCGCGGTGAAGACCGGGACCTTCAAGGACAAGCGCGACGGCAGGAGCTACGCCACCGTCGTCGTCGGCAACCAGGAATGGATGGCCGAGAACCTCGCCTTCCACGCGAAGGAAGGCTCCTACTGCTACGAAGGCAAGGAGAACAGCTGCAAGCGCTACGGCCGCCTCTACAACTGGAACGCGGCCATGGAGGCCTGCCCCGCCGACTGGCACGTGCCCACCGACGAGGAGTGGGAACGGCTGAAGGCCGCCGCGGGCGACGACCCGGGCCGCGCGCTGAAGGCCCGGAGCGGCTGGAAGCAGGCCGCCGCGGGCGCCTCGGGCGGCGCGGGCAGCGACGCCCTGAAGTTCGGCGGGATGCCCTCCGGCCTGCGCGAGGGCGACGACGGGACCTACGCCCGGCTGGTGAAGGAGGGCGACTACTGGTCGTCCACCCCCGAAAGCGAGGGGCGCGCCTGGTACTACGTCCTCAGCTCCGACGACAACGACCTGGGCACCAACCACGAGCCGAAGCAGAACGCCCTCGCGGTGCGCTGCGTGCGCGGCCCCGTGCCCGAAAAGGTCGCCTTCAAGAGCGCGGCCTCGATGGCGGCGAAGACGGCCGCGACCACGGTGGGCGCGAACGAGGAGCTGCTGGTCGACGAACGCGACGGCAAGCGGTACAAGGCGGTCCCCGTCGGCAACGCGATGGTGATGGCCCAGAACCTCGACTACGCCTCGACCGGCGGGTCGTGGTGCTACGAGGGCAAGGACGAGAACTGCGAGCAGTTCGGCCGCCTCTACGACTGGGCGACGGCCCGCGACATCTGCCCCGCGGGCTGGCACCTGCCCACCTCCGAGGAGTGGAAGGCGGTGAAGGCCGCGGCCGCCGAACGGGTCGTGGAAAAGCTGCGCTCCGCCACCTGGAACACCGGCCAGGACGAGTTCGGCTTCAACGCCAAGCCCGCCGGCTACCGCTACGTCGCCCTCTGGGGCGAGACCTGGAACGGCCAGGGATCGTCGGCCTACTGGTGGAGCTCGACGGCCACGGGATCGGCCTCCGCCTCGGCCGTCTCCATCGGCTCGCTGCCCTGGGTGCGCAGCGTGGTCGCGAACGTGAACTCGGGCTACTCGGTCCGCTGCTTCAAGGATTCCGGGAACTGATCGCGGAAAGCCCCGCGGCTCCGGAGAGACGCGCCCCCGCCGGGCGCGTTTTCATTTCCGGGCCATCTCCTCGAGGATCTCGCGGTAGCGCGCGGCGCACCTGTCCCACGAGAAGCGCGAGACCCACTCGGCGATCTCCGCGTCGTTCGTCCCCTTGCGGTCCAGCGCGCCGGCGATGACCTTCGCCATGTCCTCGGGCGAGGTCGGGTCGAAGTAGTCGCAGACCGGTCCGCCCACCTCGGGCAGCGAGGAGACGTTCGAGGCGGCCACGGGGGTGCCGCAGGCCAGCGCCTCCAGCACGGGGAGCCCGAACCCCTCGTAGAGCGAGGGGAGCACGAAGAGATCGGCCAGGTTGTAGAGCGCGACCAGGTCCTCCTGCGGCACCGCGCCCGCGAGGACCACGGAGCCCGAAAGCCCGAGCTCCTCGATCCCGAGGTCGGCGGTGCGCCCCCTGAACGCGGCTCCCACGATCAGGAGCGAGAGGTTCCCGCGCCCGGGCAGGAGGGCGAAGGCCTTCAGGAGCGTCGCGAGGTTCTTGTGGGGCAGCAGGTTGCCCACGTACATGATCGTCTTCCTCCCCTCGGGCACGCCGTACTTGCGGCCCGCGGCCTCCGCCTCGGCGCGGGGGACGCGCCTGAATTCGGGGCCGACGCCCAGCGGCACCGTCTCCACCTTCGCCGGGTCCAGGCGGTAGCGGCGCAGCAGGTCGCGCCGCGTGTTCTCCGACACCGTCGCGATGCGGTCCGCGCGCCGGGCGACGAACCGGAACATCAGCCGGAAGTAGAGCCGCGCGGCGAAGTTCGGGAGGAACTGCGGGTAGACCAGGTGGGTCAGGTCGTGGATCGTGACCAGCATCCGCCCGCGCCAGAGGAGCGGGACGTTGAGGTGCGGGACGTGGAGGACGTCGGGGCGCTCGCGGCGCAGCGCGCGGTAGGGGAAGAGCAGCTGCTCGCGGACGCCGTAGATGCCGCAGCGGAAGGGGATGCAGCGGACGCCGAATTTCTCCGTCTCGCCGGGGTCGCCCAGGGCCACGTCGTAGCCCACGCGGGAGAGCCAGTTCCGCACGCAGTTGCCGATGCCGGAGCGGTTCGCCATGCGCGCGTCGATTGCGAATTTCATCCTGCGGACCTCCGGACGGCGGGGGAGCGCCCCCTTCCGGCGAAAATACGAAAATCCCCGCCGGAGCGGGGATCGTCGCGCGCGAAGCGGGGCTTCGCTATTCGAAGAGGTTGTACTGCAGCGTGAGGGAGACGCTTTCGCGGCGCTGCGCGTCTTCGCTCAGGTTCTTGTCGTAGAGCATGT
>CADBQJ010000238.1 GCA_902796785.1 Fibrobacter succinogenes | reverse complement strand
GGGACGAGCCAGCCGATCGCGCTCCCGACGGCGGCGCCCGCGACGACGTCGGTGGGCCAGTGCTTGCCGGAGGCGACGCGGAGCGCGGAGACGGCCGTGGCGAGGCCGTAGCATCCGACCGCGAAGGGGATCTTCGGGACGAGCGGCCTTTCGCGCGAGCCGTTGACGACCGTCGCGGCAGTCGCCACCGCGAAGGCGGAGGAGGCGTGGCCGGAGTAGAAGCTGCCGTGCGCCTGCGCCCTGTTCCGCTCGCCCTTCGGCGCGCCGGAGGCGAAGGTCATCGGGCGCGACCACCACTGCGCGCCCCGCACCGCGAGGTTGATCCCGTAGTTGAGCAGCAGGGTCTCGCCGAGGATGCCGAAGTCGGCGCGGATCTCCTCCCCGGAGACGCGTCCGCTCCCCCACTCGGCGACCCAGAGCGCCGGCACCGCGAGCCCGGTCCAGAGCAGCCCGTCGCTCCAGGCGTCGGCGCTCCGCGACCAGGTCCCCTGGAACGGTTCGTCCCACGGCAGGGGCGAGGCGTTCGGCGAGGACCAGGCCTCCATCTCGTGGTAGAGCGCCAGCCCGGCGACGTCGACCGCCAGGGCGCCGATCAGCAGCCCGCCGTCGACCGCGCGCGAGAAGGCGTGCGCGGGCTCCTGCACCTGGGCGCGCGACGGAAGCGCCGCCAGCAGGAGGCAGAGCGCGAAACGGGCGAGGGCGCGGCGCGGGAGGACCGGTTGCATTGCGGAAACGATAGCAAGTCGCGCGGGGTCATTCCCGCGCGTCGCGGCCCAGCAGGTCGATCTTCTTCCAGCGGCCCGAGCGGTACCGCAGGATAAATGCCGCGCAGCATCCGAAGGCGTAGACGATCAGGTCGAACCAGATCGCGAAGAAGCCGAATCCCGCCTTGAGGAGCAGCATGGGGAAGGTCACCATGAAGAGGGCCGCGCCGACGAAGATGACGACCATGACGAACTTGGTCTCCCCCGCCCCCTTGATGGCGTTGCCGTAGACCTGGAAGAAGCCGTCGGAGACCACGTAGGCGGCGACGAAGTACATCAGATGTCCGGCGAGGTCGAAGATCTCGCGGAACTCCCCGGCGTCGGCGCCGGCGCGGAAGGGCCAGAGGAAGAGCTCCGGCGCGGCGAGCACCGCCGCCACGAAGAGGACGACGTAGACCAGCATGACGTGGACGCCGCTGCGCACCGCGCGCGAGGAGCGGTCGGGCCGCCTCGCCCCCTGGTGCTGCCCCACGGCGATGGAGGTGGCCACCCCGATCCCGATGAGCGGGAGGAGCGCCAGCATCTCGATTTGGAAGGCGATGTTGCTGGCGGCCAGCTCGACGGTCCCGATCGTCCCGATGACCATCAGCAGCCACGAGAAGCTCCCCATGTCGACCATGAACTGCAGCCCGGAGGGGGCGCCGAACCGCACGAGCCGCGCGACGCTCGGAAAATGGGGGCGCCACTCCGAAAGCACGCCGTACTCGCGCTCGTTCGCGGCGGTGAAGATGGTGACGAGGTAGATGCCCAGGCTGAACGCGGCGGAGAAGACCGTGGCGACGGCCGCGCCGGAGATCCCGAGCGCCGGGGTGAACGGCGTGCCCAGGACGAGGACGTAGTCGAGGACGACGTTGACGGCCACGCCCGCGAGCGTGACCGCGGCCACGATTCCGGTGCGCCCGCGGCCGGAGTGGAAGCCCGCGCAGTTCTGCATCATCAGCGGCACGAACTGCGTGCCGCAGAGAATCCGGAAATAGTCCGCCTCCATCTCGCGCAGCGCCGCGTCGTGGCCGAAGAGGGCGAAGAGCTCCGGCGCGAAGAAGGCCGGGACGAGGAGAACCGCCTCGGCGGCCAGGCTCAGCCAGACCCCCTGCCACAGATAGCGCCCGACGGTCCGGCCGCCGCCCGCGCCGAAGGCGTGCGCGATGAAGGTCCCCACGTAGCAGACCACGCCGGAGAAGACGGCGGAGAAACTCATGACGAAGGCGCCGGCGGGAGTGGCGGCGGCCAGCGCCTCGGGGCTCGACCAGCTGAGGATCACGCGGTCGCAGAACTGCATGAGCGACTGCGACCCGTTGCTGAGGATGAGCGGAACGGCCAGCAGGAGCAGTTCGCGGTACCCTCCGCGGGCGCTCCAGCGCGCGGCGCCGCGGTAGCCCCTGCGGAACGGGAAGACGATTGCCGGGCTCAGTTCCATCGGAGGGCATATGTAGAAAAGCGGCCGCGCGGAGAGTGAATTTCATGACGAGACGCGCGGCCTTGGCGCTCCGATCGTTGGCCGTTCGCGGGAGATCGAAAATCCCGCCGCGCGGAGAGCGGATTTCACGACGAGGCCGCGCGGCCTTGGACGCCGCGCCGTCAGGCGACGAAGAGAAGCGCGGCCGCGACGACGGAGACGGCCAGCAGCGCCGGCAGGAGCTCCCGGAGGAGCGGCCGCCCGCCGAGGAGGGCGACGATCGCCCCCTTGCTCAGCGTGTTGGCGAAGACGCCGAAGAGGACCGCCCGCGCGGCGACCTCCGCCGGAAGGGAGCCCTCCGAGGCGTTCAGCAGCTCGACGACCGAAAGGGCCATGGCGTCCACGTTGGCCAGCCCGGAGAAGAACGCGGTGGCGCAGAGCCCCGCGTCCCCGAAGGTGACCTGCGCCAGGCGCGACGCGAAGAGGATGCCGGTGAAGAGGAGCGCGAACTTCAGCGCGGGCCCAAGCTCGAAGGGGTTGTCCATCGTCGTGTCGCCGGGGCGCTCCTCCGACGGGGCGGCGCGCAGGCGCGACCAGGAGACGCGGGCCATCGCCGCGCCGGCGAGCCCCAGCGCGCAGAGCGGAAGCGCGAGCCGCGCGGCCAGGTCGGGCCGCAGCGCGGCGACCACGCCGAGCAGGCGCAGGTACATCACCGTCCAGGAGAGGATCAGCGCGAAGGCGAACGACCGGGCCAGCGAGGGGGCCAGCGCCGCGCGGCGCGAGAAGCTGAGCGTGAGGGCGGTGCTCGAGACCAGCCCGCCCAGGAAGCCCGTCAGGCCGATTCCCTTGCTGGGACCGGCGATCCGCGTGAGGACGAACCCCACGAAGCCGATGCCCGAGACGAAGACGACCAGCAGGCAGGTGGTGAAGGGGTTGAAGACGTCGAAGGGCTCGGGCCCGTAGGCGCGGTCGGGCAGGAGCGGCAGCACCACGGCGCACATCACGCAGAACTCGATGGTCCCCGTCAGCTCGCGCCGCGTCACCTTGCGCGCCAGCGCGTGGAGCTCGCTCTTGGCCGAGAGGAGCACGGCCGTCAGCAGCCCGACGGCCGCCCCCAGGCGCAGGTAGCCCAGGCCGCACAGCGCGCCGGTGGCCACCGTCAGCACCATCGCCGCCTCGGTGGTGACGCCGGGCGCGGAGGGTCGCATCGAGAGGTAGGTGGCCGTCGCCAGGGCGCATCCTCCCAGGAGGACCGCCGTCAGGGGCCAGGGCGACTCGAGCGCGAGCGAAAAGAGGGCGCCGGAGAAGCCGAAGACGCCGAGCAGGGAAAAGGTGCGCACCCCCGCGGGATGCGGCTGGTCGGCCCCGAAGGAGAATTCCCGCTGGAAACCGACGAGAAAACCGGTCGCCAGGGCCAGCAGGAGCCGCGAAAGCATGTCGAATTCGCCCATATCCATTAATTTATCCCATTTGCTAACTTGGAAAGCATGAAAACTCGCGATTTCCCTCTTTTCCCCATCGTCGCGGGCTGCGCGGCGCTCCTGTGCGCCTCCTGCGGCTCCGACGGCTCCGGCTCGGGGCCGAACGTCCCCGTCTCCTCCGAATCCTGGTCGCAGCCCGAAACCGGCTCCTCCTGGAACGGCCTCTCCGACCCGGGGACCGGCTCCTCCGAAACGTTCCTCTCCTCGGCGGACGTCCCCTCCTCGTCCTCCGCGGACACCGGCGACGTCCCCCTGGCGCAGCTCCTCACCGAGGCGCAGTTCAACCGGATCTTCCCGATCATGAACCCCGCCGACCCCTGCTACAACGACCTCAACGCGATGTGCGCGTCCTACAAGTGCACGGACATCTCGACCTACCGGGGGCTTCTCGAGGCGGCGTCGCATTTCCCGACCTTCCTCGCCGTCGGCTCGACCGACGACCGCAGGCGCGAGCTGGCCGGCTTCCTCGCCCACTCCTTCCAGGAGACCGGCGGGGGCGGCGAACAGACCTGCGGCGGCGTGAAGGCCGG
>CADBQJ010000237.1 GCA_902796785.1 Fibrobacter succinogenes | reverse complement strand
GGCGGAGGTCCGGGAGGGAGGCGTCGATCAGCAGCTCCATCCGTCCCACTCCAGCCCGAAGCGGGCCAGGCTCGTCTTCAGCACGTGCTCCACGAGCGCGGAGTAGCCCATGCCCACGCTGGCCGCCTGCTGGGGCAGCAGCGAAGTCGGGGTCATGCCGGGCAGCGTGTTGGTCTCGAGGGCCCAGGGCTTGCCGAGCGCGTCCACGATGAAGTCGGTGCGCGAATAGACCGAGCAGCCGAGCGCCCGGTGCGCCTTCAGCGTGAGGAACTGCAGCTCGGCGGTCACCTCGGGCGGGAACTCGGCGGGCGTCACTTCGCGCCCGTAGCCGTTGTACTTCGCCTCGTAGTCGAAATACTCGCCCTTGGGGATGATCTCCGTCGGGGGCAGCGGCTTCGGCGACCCCTCGAGCGCGCCGATCGAGCATTCGCGCCCCTTCACGTACCCCTCGGCCAGCACGACCGGGAACTTCTCCAGCAGCCGCTTCGCCAGCTTCAGCGCCTGCGCGAAGTCGTCCGCCTTGCCCATGTCGATCGATGAGCCCCCTTCCGGGTCCTTGAGGAAGAGCGGCCAGGGAAGGACGTCGAGCTTCTGCCGCAGCGCGACCTCGTCCGCGAGGTCGGCGGCGGAGATCGTCACCCAGTCGGAGGTCGGGATGCCGTTCTGGCGGTAGATCTCCTTGCTCTTGATCTTGTTCATGCCGAGCGACGAGGCGAGGCGCCCGCTGCCGGTGTAGGGGATCTCGTAGTAGTCGAGCAGCGCCTGCACCGTGCCGTCCTCGCCGAAGCGGCCGTGGAGCCCGAGCAGCGCGACGTCGCACTTCGGGAGGTCCATCAGCGAGGGGCGCATCGCGCTCTTCCACTTCAGCGAATCGGGCTTCGTCGCGTCGAAGGCCCGCTGTTCGTCCGCGGAAAGCGGGGACTCGGTCCACTTCCACTCGAACGTCTTGGAGATCACCACGGGAACGACGGCGAAGCGCTTCGGGTCGAGCGCGCGGACCATGCCGGATCCGCTCACCTTGCTCACTTCGTGTTCGGAGGAGGGGCCGCCCATCAGCACCCAGACGGTCAGGCGGTCAGAGTCGATCTTTTTCATCGGCGGAATTCCCCGAGGCCTCGAACGACCTCATGTGTTTCAGTTCAAAGGATAGCAACGTTCCGGCCAGGACCGCCGACAGCGCGTCGGAAACCGGCTGCGCCGCGAAAACGCCCTTCAGGCCGAAGAAGCGCGGAAAGACCAGCAGCATCGGGATCAGCAGGATCAGCTGGCGGCAGGCGTTGAGGAACATGGCCCGCTTGGCCTTGCCGGTCCCCTGGAAGAAGTTGCCCGCCACCATCCCGAAGGCGATGGCCGGGAGGGCCGCCGCGTAGATCCGCATGGCCGACCCGGCCAGCTCGACCAGCCGGGCCTCGCTCTCCGAGGGGTCGGGCGAGACGAACATCGCGGCGATCTCGTACGAGCCGAGCTGGACGACGGCCCAGCAGACGGTCATGAAGGAGATCGCCCCGACGAAGGCGGCCTTGAGCGTCTTCCGCACGCGGGCGTACTTGCGCGCGCCGTAGTTGTACCCGATGATCGGCTGCGCCCCGGTCACCAGCCCCACCACGGGCATGCAGATCATCATCATCACGCCGTTGATGATCCCGAAGGAGGAGATGGCGAGGTCGCCGCTGTAGCGCGAGAGGTCGCCGTAGTGCGCCAGGCTGCCGTTGAGGATGGCGTTCATCAGGCTGTTGCAGATCTGCATCACGCTGGCCGGGAGCCCCATCAGCAGGATCTTCCGCACGAAGGGGAACTGCAGCCGCATGTGCGCGAGGCGCAGGCGGATGGCCACGTCCTTCCGGAAGAAGAAGGCGACCACGAAGAGCGTGGCGACCAGCTGCGAGACGACGGTGGCCCAGGCGGCGCCGGCGATGCCCCAGCGGAACTTCATGATGAAGAGCCAGTCGAGCCCCACGTTGCAGAAGGCGCCGACCAGGTTGCGCGCCATGGCCGCGCGCGGGTGGCCCAGCGAGCGGATGAAGTGGTTCATCCCCGGGGTCACCGTCTGGAAGAAGGCGCCGCAGAGGACGATCCGCAGGTAGGTCTGCGCCTGCGGGAAGGTCTCGTCGCTCGCGCCGAAGAGGCGCAGCAGCGGCTCCATGAAGATCTGCCCCGCGGTCAGCGAGAAGAAGGCGACCAGCACGAGCAGCATCAGCGAGTTGTTCATGACGAGCGACGCCTGCGTCTTCTTGCCCTCCCCCAGCCGGATGGCGAAGAGGATGTTCCCGCCCACGCCGATGATCATGGAGAGCGCCATGATGATCAGCATGATGGGGAAGCAGAGCGTGATGCCGGCGATGCCCTCGTACCCCACGCCGTGGCCGACGAAGTAGCGGTCGACGAGGTTGTAGAAGGACTCCACGAGCATGCTGATGATGCTCGGGATGGAGAAGCGCAGCAGGAGCCGGCCCACCGGCATGGTGCCGATGGCCTCGAGACGATCCGCTCCGCCGCGCTCGGACATCCGGACCGCCGGACCCTACTTGGCCAGCAGTTCGGCGATCCTGGCCACGACGGAGTCGATCGGGACGAGCTCCTGCTTCATCGAGTCGCGTTCGCGGACGGTGACCATCCCCTTCTGCTCGGGCTTTTCGCCTTCGCCGACGGTGTCGAAGTCGACGGTGACGCACCAGGGGGTCCCCAGCTCGTCCTGGCGGCGGTAGCGGCGGCCGATCGACTGCGTTTCGTCGTATTCGGCGGCGATGCCGTGGGCCAGGAAGGTCCGGTAGAGGTCGCCGGCGGCGGCGGTCAGCGGCTCCTTCTTCGAGAGGGGCAGCACGGCCACCTTCACGGGGGCCAGCTTGGGCGAGAAGTGCAGCACCGTGCGGACGTCGCCGCCTTCCAGCTCCTGTTCCTCGTAGGCGTCGCAGAGGGCGACCAGCAGCAGGCGGTCCACGCCGAGCGAGGGTTCCACCACGTAGGGGATGTAGCGCTCGTTCGTCAGGGCGTCGCGGTAGGTGAGGTCCTTCTTGCTGTGCGTCTGGTGGGCCTTGAGGTCGAAGTCGGTGCGGCTCGCGATGCCCCAGAGCTCGCCCCAGCCGAAGGGGAACTCGTATTCGACGTCGGAGGTGCCGTTGGAGTAGTGCGACAGCTCCTTCGGGTCGTGGTCGCGCATGCGCAGCTTGGCGGGGTCGATGCCGAGGCCGTAGAGCCAGTCCATGCAGTACTTCTTCCAGTAGGCGAACCACTCCATCTCGGTGCCGGGCTTGCAGAAGAACTCGAGCTCCATCTGCTCGAACTCGCGCGTGCGGAAGATGAAGTTGCCGGGGGTGATCTCGTTGCGGAAGCTCTTGCCGATCTGGCCGATGCCGAAGGGGACCTTCTGGCGGCAGTTCTCGGCGACCGACTTGAAGTCGAGGAAGATGCCCTGCGCGGTCTCGGGGCGCAGATAGACCTCGGCGCCGGAGTCCTCCACCACGCCGATCCTGGTCTTGAACATCAGGTTGAAGCTGCGGGGCTTCGTCCATTCGGTCGGCTTGCGGCAGGAGGGGCATTCGATCTTGTTGTCCACCATCATCTGGTGGATTTCGTCGAAGTTCTTGCCGGCGCAGCAGCCTTCGCCGAGCTTTTCCTCGAGCAGCTGGTCGGCGCGGAACCGTTCGTGGCAGGCGAGGCAGTCCACGAGCGGGTCGGAGAAGTTGCCCACGTGGCCCGAGGCGACCCAGGTCTGGGGGTTGAGCAGGATCGAGCTGTCGAGGCCGACGACGTCGGGGCGGGTGGTGACGAAGTGGCGCCACCAGAGGTCCTTGATGTTCTTCTTCAGTTCGACGCCGTAGGGGCCGTAGTCCCAGGTGTTGGCCAGCCCGTCGTAGATTTCGGAGCCGGGGAAGATGAAACCGCGGCGCTTGCAGAGGGAGACGATGTGCTGGATGTTGTCGGCGACTTTGGCCTTCTTTTCGCTCATTTTTCGGTCCTTTGATGGCGTTCCCGGCCGGATGTCGGGCGCGCCCCAAAGATAGCAAGCGCTAGAGCTTCAGCCGGATCCGTTTTTTGCCGCAGAACGCGGCGACGGAGGCCACGAGGGCCGCCACCAGGACCGCGTTGAAGATCCCCCTGGCGCCCCCGTCCGACCACCAGGGCCAGACCAGGTTCCAGAGGTTCGCCGGGCAGTGGTCCCAGTTCGGCCAGCCGATCGCCGGGCAGAGCAGGACCGCGCTGGCGTCGAGGATCCGCGAGAAGATCTCGGGCAGGACGTAGGCGAGCATCGCCGTGGAGCCCACGTGGCCGGCCCAGCCCAGGAGCCGGGCGCCCGGGCGGGTTTCGGTCGCCATGCAGCAGAACGCCAGCCCGGCCAGGGCGATGCCCGCGGTCAGCAGGCACCACGAGGCCGTGCCGTCGATCTTGTTGGCCACCTGCCAGGTCCGCAAGAACTGTCCGAAGGCGACGAGGAAAGCCGCCTCCGCGAACCAGAAGGCCAGGCGGCGGCGCCCGTCCTTGACCGCGGAGATCAGCTCGCCGGCGAAGACGCCCGCCGTCACGAGCGCCGCGTGCGACCCGAAGAGGGGCGGC
>CADBQJ010000236.1 GCA_902796785.1 Fibrobacter succinogenes | reverse complement strand
ATTGGCCTTGATGTCCGGGAGCTTCAGGTCCTTGGATTCGTCCCAGCGGTCGGCGTCGTAGCCCTCCATCTTGGAGAGGATCTTGCCGCGGGTGCAGAGGAGGAACCCGAGGAACGCGGAGCACATGGCGGAGAAGGCGATGGCGGTGTTGTAATCCAGGCCGAATCCCAGGGGCGCGCCCTTCAGGTTGGTGGGACTCACCCAGAAGATGTAGGCGCACACGATGAAGCACATGAACATGCAGGGGAGAAGGGCGATGAGGCAGTTCTTCCTCTTGCTCCTCAGGTAGACCACCGTCACGCTGAGGCTGCAGACGGCCATCACCTGGTTCGCCCAGCTGAAGTAGTTCCACAGGATGTTGAATCCGTCCTTGTTGAAGTTGGACCAGAGGATGATGAGGAAGCAGACCGCGAACATGGGGACCGTGAGCATCAGGCGGTTCTTCACCGACTTCTGGTCGATGTGCAGGAGCTCGGAGATGGTGAGGCGGAGGCTGCGGAGCGAGGTGTCGCCGCTGGTGACCGCGAGGATGATGACGCCGACGACCACGAGCGTGGAGACGGGGGCGAAGGGGATGACCGTGGTGACGAGCTCGGAGAGGACCTTGACGCCGCTCGCGCCCGTCATGAGCTCGGGCGTCTTGTGGTAGATGTACATGCCGCCGGCGGCCCAGATCATGCCGACCAGCCCTTCGACCACCATCATGCCGTAGAAAGTCTGGCGTCCGGAGAATTCGCTCTTTTCCGTGCGGGCCACGATGGGGCTCTGGGTGGAGTGGAAGCCGCTGATGATGCCGCAGGCGATGGTCACGAAGAGCATGGGGACGATGGGCTGGCCCGCCGGATGCCGGTGGAAGTTCCCCGCGAAGTCGAGGAGGCTGACTTCGCTCAGGACGCCGATTTCGGGAAGGATGCCGATCAGGATCGCGAGGGAGGCGAGAATCAGGAGACCGCCGAAGATCGGGTAGATGCGGCCGATGATCTTGTCGATGGGGAAGAAGGTCGAGAGGAAGTAGTAGAGGAAGACGACGCCGACGGCGACCCAGAAGAGGGTGGGGCTCGTGTTGCCCTCGCCGACCATCACGGGCGTGTTGACGAGGCCCGCGGGGGTGTTGGTGAAGACCGCGCCCACGAGGATCAGCGCCACGGAGATCAGGAGCATCACCAGACGGGAGGGACCCTTGCCCAGGAACTTCTGCGCCAGCGCGGGAACGTTGACGCCGTTGTTCCGCATGCTCACCATGCCCGAGAAGTAGTCGTGCACGGCGCCGCCCAGGACGTTGCCCAGGGGCAGGAGGATGAAGACGATGGCGCCGAACTTGATGCCCAGGATCACGCCGATCACCGGGCCGATGCCGGCGATGTTCAGGAGCTGGATCAGCACGTTCTTCCAGTGGGGGAGCACCATGCGGTCCACCCCGTCGGGGTTCGACAGGGCGGGGGTCTGGCGGTCGTCGGGCCCGAAGACCCTTTCGACGAATTTTCCGTAGGTGAAGTAGCCGCCGACGAGGATGGCGACGCCGATAAGGAACGTGATCATGGTCTTGCCTCTTCTTGCGCGCCCAAAGATAGGTTTCGGGCGGGGTTCCGGGCTAGAGGGGGAGGGCCGTCATTTGGCGCGGTAGCGGTCGATGCCGTCGGCGATCTTCGCCGCGAGCTCGTCCTGGCCGGCTTCGGACGCCATGTACTTCTCCTCGGCGGGGTTCGAAATGAAGCCCATTTCGAGCAGAACCGCGGGCATGAAGGCGCCCACCAGCACGTAGAAGCCGGCCTGGCCGGCCCCGCTGCCGTTCTTGGGGATCGGGACGCTCTCCACCGCGAGCGACTGCACCAGCTCGTAGGCGAACTCCTCGCTCTCCTTGGTGTAGAGGTTCAGCTGGTGCTCCAGCAGGATCCACTCCACGGGGGAGAGCTCGCGCCGCGCGCCGGCGTCGGAGGCCTCGTCGATGAACTTGTTTTCGCGTCGGGCTATCGCCTTGTCCTCCTCCGACTCCGCCTCGCGCAGGATGAAGGCCTTGAACCCCTTCGTCTGCGCCTTCCGGGCCGCGTCGCCGGCGATGGCGTCGCAGTGGAGCGAGACGAAGAGGTCGCCCTTCCACTTGGAGGCCAGCTCGGGCCGCTGCTTGAGCGTGATGAAGACGTCGGTGTCGCGGGTCATGCGGACCGCGTACCCGCGCTTTTCCAGCTCGGCGCGGAGCTTCTTCCCGACGGCCAGGGTGATGTCCTTCTCCTTGGCCTTGAGCCCGAGCGCGCCGGAGTCCTTGCCGCCGTGGCCGGGGTCGATGATGACGGTGTGGACCTTCTTCCCCTTGCCCGCGGGGACGGGCGCCGGAGCGGCCTTCTTCGCCTCGCCGGGCCTGCGGAAGAAGACGACGAGCGTGCGCCCCTCGTCGCGCTCGGTCACCTCCACGTCGCCCACGAGGTGGTTCACCTCGAAGCCCAGCTGGGCCCCCTTGGGCTCCTGGATGGCGGAGACGGAGCGGATCCGCCCTTCCGTGAAGCGGCGCGGGAGGGTGTCGACGGGCAGGACCGCGTCGGCGAACCGCAGCAGGAAGCGCGGCCGGGTGAAGAACTTCTCGTAGCGCATCTTCCGCGTGAAGCGGAGCTCCACCGCCGTGCCCGAGTCGGAGGGGGCGAAGGTCATCCCGACGAGGTCCTTTTCGGGGGCCCAGGCCAGCTCGCCGGACTCCTCCTTCCAGGTGAATTCGCCCGGGAGAAGGCTGTCGAGCGCGCGGACCACGGGGATGCGGGGGACCCAGAAGGCGTCGTTCTCGCGCTGCGGGGCCACGGGGAGGGCGACGGTCTCGCCCTTGATGACGGCGAAGGGGACGCCGGCGTTGAAGCGGATCTCGACGGCGGGGTCCTGCTCCACGCGCAGGAGCATCGTCTCGGAGACGGGGTACCAGCGCACCTTGGCGCCGGGGAGGTTCGAGAGCGAGGCGACGTCGATCATCGGGATGCCGACGAAGTCGCGGTGGGGGAGAGCCAGGCTGCCCGAGGGGGACGCCCACAGCGCGGCGCCGAGGCAGAGCGGGAGGAGAAGCGAGCGAAGTCCGTTTTTCATATCCGCATTCCACGGGCCTTGGAGAGGCGGTCGACGTCGCGCTGGTGCTCGCGGTCGATGAGCGTCTGCCGCTTGTCGGCCATCTTCTTGCCTTTGCACAAACCTACCAAAATCTTCGCGCGGCCCCGGACGAAATAGAGCTTGAGCGGGACGAGCGCCATCCCCTTCTGCTCCACGGCCCGCTGCAGCTTGGCGATCTCGTGCCGGTGGGCCAGCAGCTTGCGCTTGGAGCCGGGGGCGTGGTTGAAGTAGGAGCCCGCCTGGAAGTACTCGTCGATGCGGGCGTTGACCAGCCAGAGCTCGCCGCGCTTCGAGACCTCCACGAAGGCCTCGCCGAGCGCGACGTGGGCCTGCCGCACCGACTTGATCTCGGTGCCGCGCAGCACGATCCCCGTCTCGAGCGTCTCCAGCACGAGGTAGTCGCGCCGCGCCTTGCGGTTCTCGACGGTCGGCTCGAAATCAGGCTTTTGCCGCTTGTCCGCCATCGTCCCGTCCCGGGTTGAGCGCGTTTTTGAGCTCCTTGCTGGCCTCGAAGACCGGCTTGACCCCGGCCTTGACCTCGACGGGCTCGCCGGTGCGCGGGTTGCGCGCGGTCCGGGCCTTCTTTTCGCGGAGCTTGAACCGGCCGAAGCCGCGGATCTCGATGTTCTGCCCGTTGACGAGCGAGCGCGAGACGGAATCGAGGAAACACTCCACGATGGCCTTGGTGTCGGCCTGGGTGAGGCCGGTGCGGAGGGAGATCTCCTCCACGATTTCCTTTTTGGTCACGTTGGCCATCGCGAAACTTCCCAAGTTCAAGAACTGTCGGCACTTACGCCGACGGGACTAAAATAGAACTTTCGGGCGGAGGGGGCGCCGGTTAACTAGCTTTAGGGACGCGAAAACGTCTTCCAGGAGGCCGACATGCCGTTCAAAACCCCTCTTTTCCTCTGCGGAGCGCTTCTCTGCGCGGCTCTGGTCGGGTGCGGCGCGGGCGGCGGGGTCTCCGAGCCCACGATCATCTTCGGCCGCGAAGTGGCCCACTCCAACGGCAAGACCGTCGTGGCCGACACCGCCTCGTCGTTCCACATCAACGACATCCTCAACATCGAGCTCCGCGTGCCCGACGCCTTCCTGCGCGACAAGCTGATGCTGAAGGTCTACTGGGTCGAGGACGAAAACGGCAAGCGCTTCGGCACCACCGAGAACCTCACCCGCAGCCAGACGCTCAACGGGATCAACCCCAAGGCGCAGCAGATGGTGCTCAACAACTCCGACAAGAGCCGGACGCTGGGCAAGTTCATCGGCGCCAAGGCGGGCGTCTACCGCGTGGAATTCCACACCGAGTCCTACAAGATCGCCGAACGCGAGCTGCGCGTCTACAAGAAGGGCAAGTAGGGGAAAAGGGTCCGGTCGGCGGGCCGGGGGAGCGCCCGGGCTTCGCTAGCGGCGCTCTTCGGAGCAGCGGGCGAAGGCCTCGGCTTCCTTTTTCTGGATGAATTCGCGGCGGAAGTCCGCGGCGTGGTCCTTGATCCAGTCGAGAAGGCACGCCTGGCCCAGGTCGTGGCCGGCCTTTTCGGATTCCAGCCACTTGTGGACCTTCATTTCCTCGATCTGCGCTTCGAGGAACTCTCTTTTGAGAGCGGGGTCCAGTTTTTCCTGTTCGGCCATGATCATGCCCCCAAGGTTAAAAACAAGCTAGCGACCTCCGTCCCCCCGCATGGGACATTTTGTGCGATTTTACAGCTTACCCGGCGCTTACATGGTTTCGCCCCGTTACCCCCGTCCGGCCCCTCCCGGAGGGGCGAAAAGGCTATCTTTGGGCCATCATTCACGGCGACCGGCACACCGGGGGGAGACCCCCAGAGGGAGCACCCTCCGGAAGCGACGACTCCACGACCGCGTGCCTGGGCCGGGGAGCAGGAGCCTGAAGATGTCCGCCCTCTCCGAATACCTCGGCAACACCCCCGCCGACAAGATCTCCTCCGAATTCGTCTCGATGATCGCCAGCCTGGAGACCGTCTCCAAGGTCAACCCCGTGGTCGCCCGGGCGATCGTGAACGAGCTCGACAACCAGCGCAGCCACCTGAAGCTGATCGCCAGCGAAAACTACTGCAGCCTGGCCACCCAGCAGGCCATGGGCAACTGGCTGACCGACAAGTACGCCGAAGGGATCTCCGGCGGCCGCTTCTACCAGGGCTGCCAGAACGTGGACGCGGTGGAATCCGAAGCCGCGGCCCAGGCCTGCAAGCTCTTCGGCGCCCCCTACGCCTACGTGCAGCCCCACTCCGGCGCCGACGCCAACATGGTCGCCTACTGGGCCATCCTCCAGTCCCGCGTCTGCGTCCCCTCGCTCGCGGAGCTCGGCGTGAAGGTGCCCGACGCCCTCACCGACGAACAGTGGGAAGTCGTCCGCCACAAGCTGGGCGACCAGCGCCTGCTCGGCCTCTCGCTCGCCGCGGGCGGCCACCTGACCCACGGCTACCGCCAGAACGTCTCCGGCAAGATGTTCCACGCCTTCAACTACGGCGTGAGCGAAAAGGACCACCGCCTCGACTACGACGCCATCGAGAAGATGGCCGAGGAGATCAAGCCCCTCGTGATCGTCGGCGGCTACAGCGCCTATCCCCGCAAGGTGAATTTCAAGCGCATGCGCGAGATCGCCGACAAGGTGGGCGCCGTGCTGATGGTCGACATGTCGCACTTCGCCGGCCTGGTGGCGGGCAAGGTCTTCACCGGCGACTACAGCCCGTTCCCGCACGCCCACATCGTCACCACCACCACGCACAAGACCCTGCGCGGCCCGCGCGGCGGCGTGATCTTCGCCAACGACCCCGAGCTCGCCAAGTCGATCGACAAGGGCTGCCCGCTGGTCCTCGGCGGCCCGCTGCCCCACGTGATGGCCGCCAAGGCCGTCGCCTTCACCGAAGCCAACACGCCCGCCTTCGCCGAATACGCTCGCAAGGTCGTGGAGAACTCCGCGGCGCTGGCCGAGGCCTGCGCGAAGGAAGGGATGACGCTGATCACCGGCGGCACCGACAACCACCTCTTCCTGGTGGACGTCGTCTCCTCGTTCGACCTCTCCGGCCGCCAGGCCGCCGACGCCCTCGAGGAATGCGGCATCACGCTGAACAAGAACGGCATCCCCTTCGACAAGCTCAGCCCGATGGTCACCAGCGGCCTGCGCATCGGCACGCCCGCCGTCACCTCGCTCGGCATGGGCAAGGCCGAGATGGCCGAGATCGGCTCGATCATCGCGACCGTGCTCCGCGCCACCAGGCGCGGCACGATCCCCGAAGGCAAGAAGAACGCCGGCCAGCCCAGCAACGTCGAGTACACGCTCGACCCCGAAGTCCGGAAGAGCGCCTCCGCCCGCGTGAAGGCGCTGCTCGGGAAGTTCGTCCTCTACCCGCAGATGGACCTGGACTTCCTCCGCCGGCACTTCTGCTAGCGAAAGACCGTTTTCCGGCGCCGCGCCCGGAGGATAGATGAACCTGACCGCGCCCCTGATCGCGCAGAGCGACCTCGAGATCCTCGTCGAGGTCGACAACCCCGACTACGTCGCGGCGCGCGACGCGATCTCGCCCTTCACGGAGCTGGTCAAGAGCCCCGAGCACGTCCACACCTACCGGATCTCGCACCTGTCGCTCTGGAACGCCGCGTCGGTCGGGCTCGACTCGGAGGAGGTGCTGGAGCGGCTCCGGCAATGGTCCAAGTACCCGATCCCCTCGACGGTCGTCTACGAGGTCCGCACCTTCATGGACCGCTACGGCGCGCTGAAGCTGGTGGCCGAGGGCGACCGCGTCTTCCTCGACGCCCGCGACCCGTCGCTGGCCGAGCAGGCGTCGCGCCTCGCCAAGGCGAAGCCCTGGCTGCTCGGGCGCGTCGGCGAGACCCGCCTGGAGGTCCGTCCCGACGCCCGCGGGGTCCTCAAGTCGGAGCTGGCGAAGGCCGACTTCCCGGTGGAGGACCTGGTGGGCTACGTGGAGGGGGAACCCCTTCCGATCGCGCTCCGCTCCGAGCGGCTCCTGCGCGGCGGCCCGTTCGCGCCGCGCGCGTACCAGCGCGAGGCGGCCGAGATCTTCTACGCCTCCGGCGCCGCGCGCGGCGGCTCCGGCGTGGTGGTGCTGCCCTGCGGCGCCGGCAAGACGATCGTCGGGATGGTCGCGATGAGCCTCGTGGGGGCGCGCACGCTCATCCTGGCGCCCAGCGTGACCGCGGTGCGGCAGTGGATCGAGGAGCTGGTGGACAAGACCACGCTGACCCGCGACGACGTCAAGGAGTACAGCGGCGAGACGAAGGAGATCGGCCCCGTGACCGTCTCCACCTACCAGATCAGCACCCACCGCGCCGCCAAGTCGAAGGACGACGGCGACGACGGCGCGCGCTACGCCCACTTCGACCTCTTCAACAAGGTGAAGTGGGGGCTGATCGTCTACGACGAGGTGCACACCCTGCCCGCGCCCGTCTTCAGCAAGAGCGCGAACATGCAGGCCACGCGCCGCCTGGGGCTGACCGCGACGCTCGTGCGCGAGGACGGCCGCGAGACCGACGTCTTCTCGCTCATCGGGCCCAAGAAGTTCGACCTCCCCTGGAAGACGCTCGAGGCGCAGGGGTGGATCGCCGAGGCGGTCTGCCGCGAGGTGCGCATCGCCCTGACGCGCGACCAGATGATGCGCTACAGCGTGGCCTCCGGCGCGGAGCGCAACGCCATCGCCTGCATGAACCCCACGAAGATCGACGTGCTGGAGGAGCTGCTCGAGAAGCACTCCGCCCCCGACGACCGCGTCATCGTGATCGGCCGCTACCTGGAGCAGCTGAAGCCGCTGCCGAAGCGCCTGGGGATCCCGCTGATCACCGGCGCCACGCCCAACGACAAGCGCGCCGAGCTCTACGAGAAGTTCCGCGCCGGCGAGGTCCGCCGCCTGATCCTGAGCAACGTGGGCAACTTCGCGCTCGACCTGCCCGACGCCAACGTGCTGATCGAGATCTCCGGCACCTTCGGCAGCCGCTCCGAGGAGGCGCAGCGCATGGGCCGCGTGCTCCGTCCGAAGAAGGACGGCGGCAAGGCCTACTTCTACACGCTCGTCTCGCGCGACACCTGCGACCAGAACTTCGCGCAGAACAGGCAGCGCTTCCTGGCCGAGCAGGGCTACCAGTACGAGGTGGTCGATGCGTAGGGCCGCCGCGCTCCTCCTGCTCCTCCACGCCGCGCTCTTCGCGCAGGCGCCCGATTCCGCCGCGGCCGCGCCGAAGAGCCCGCTCGCCGTGGAGCGGTTCGAGCTGGCCAACGGGCTGCGCGTCCTCCTGCTTCCGCTGAAGCGCGCGCCGATCGTCAGCTGCCGCCTCTTCTACCAGACCGGGTCGGTCCACGAGCACGCCGGCAACACCGGCATCGCCCACATGCTGGAGCACGAGATGTTCAAGGGCACCGACGCGATCGCCGCGAACGAGCTCTGGGAACTCTACGAGCGCCACGGCGGCACGGGGCTGAACGCCTTCACCTCCGACATGATGACGGCCTACTTCGTCACGCTTCCCCGCGAGAAGGTCGAGCTCTTCTTCTGGCTGGAGAGCGACCGGATGCGGAACGCGAAGATGCGCGACTTCGAGGCGGAGCACAAGGTGGTGCAGGAGGAACGGCGGATGCGCTACGAAGACAGCCCGACCGGCCGCTACTTCGAGACGCTCTCCGCGACCTTCTGGGAGGGCCATCCCTACCGCAACCCCACCATCGGCTGGCCGAGCGACATCAAGCAGCTCCGGCAGGAGCAGGCGCAGGAGCACTTCGACCGCTACTACAAGCCCTCCAACGCGATCCTCGTGCTCGTGGGCGACTTCGACCCGGCGCGGGCGAGGGAGCTGGCCGAGCGCTACTTCGGGCCGATCCCCGCCGGCGAGAAGATGGAGGACCTGACCTTCTCCGAGCCGGTCCAGGTGGGCCCCAAGCGGTTCGCGCAGTACAAGGACGACGCCCGTCCGCGCGTCGACGTCTGGTTCCACACGCCCGGGCTGGGGCATCCCGACCTCTACGCGCTCGACGTGGCCGAGGGGGTGCTGAACGGCCGCAGCGGCCGGCTCTACCGCGAGATGGTGGAGGGGAAGAAGCTGGCGACCTCCGCCTCGGCGGGGAACGTCGTGCAGAAATGGGAGAGCCTCTTCGAGATCTCCGCGACGCCGCGCGCCGACGCCGACCCCGCGCAGGTCGAGGCGGAGATCTGGGCGCAGATCCGCCGGCTCCGGCTCGAGCCGGTCTCCGAACGCGAGCTGGAGAAGGTGAAGACGCAGCTGGTGGCGACGAACTGGCGCAGCCTGCGCGACATGGAGCACGTGGCCACGCGGCTGGCCTTCTTCGAGATGATGGGCGACTGGACCCTGATCACCCGCTTCGCGGAGGAGGTGGCCAAGGTGACCCCCGAGCGGGTGCAGGAGGCGGTCGCGCGCTACCTGACGGTCGACAACTCCACGACCGGGACGATGCTGCCCAGGTCGGCCTCGCCCGACGCCGCCTGGGAGATCGGCGCGGCGGTTCCCGGCGTCCCCGCGACGGCGCCGGACGCGGAGGTCCCGCATGAATAGGCGTTCGGTTCTCCTTTCGCTCGCGCTTTCCGCGGCGCTGCTCTCCTGCGCCGGGAAGGGCGGGGCCGGCGCCAAGGCGCCCGCGATTCCCGACCATCCCTCCAAGCTGGTCTATCCCCGCTTCGAGTTCGTCCCGCCCTCGGCCGCCGATTACCGCGTGGAGCTCCCGCGCGGGTGCGTCGCCTACCTGGTCCCCTCCGACGAGCTGCCCCTGGTGGTCTTCAAGGCCTGGTTCCGCGAACCGGGCGTGGGCGCCGACCCGGCGGAGCTGGGCGCGCAGGCGTTGCTGGCCGGGCAGATGCGCCGCGGGGGCACCGCCTCGCTCTCGCCCGCCGAGCTGGACGATGCGCTCGAGGGCGACGCCGTCTCCGTCGGGCTTTCGATCGGCGAACGCTTCTCCACGCTTTCCGCGGACGCGCTGAGCGACCGGTTCGCGAAGGTCCTCCCGCTGCTCGAGGAGATGGCCCATTCCCCGCGCGTCGACTCCGCCCGCCTGGAGGTGGACCGCGCCGCGGCGCTGCAGTCCGTCGCCCACCGCTACGACAAGCCCGGGGCGGTCTCGCGCGACCTGAAGAACGCCGTGCTCCACGGGTTCTCGCAGCCCGCGCTCTGGTCGGCGGAGAGCGCCGACGTCGCGGGCGCGACCCGCGAGGCGATCCTCGCCCTGGCCCGGAACCGCTTCTCGCCCGACTCCGCGGTCTTCGCCGTCTCGGGCGCGTTCGACCGCGCGGAGATGACGGCCCTCCTGTCGAAGCTGGTGGAGTCCTGGCCCGCCGCGAAGGAGCGCCGGCCGGAGCTCCCCGAGACGGCCGTCCGCGAAAACCCCGGCGTGCACTACGTCGACTACCCCTCGGAGCAGGTGCACGTCCACATGGCGCAGCCCTTCGTCAAGCGCCCGCACCCCGACTACTACGCCGCCTCGATCGCCTCCTACGTCCTGGGCGGCGGCGGGTTCACGTCGCGCCTGACCTCCGCGGTCCGCGTGCGCGAGGGGCTGGCCTACTCGGTCTACAGCTACGCGGGCAGCAGCTACTTCTCGCGCTCCTCCGCCGGAGTCGTCCTGCAGACGAGCGCGGCGAACGCGGGGCGCGCCGTCTCGATCGTCTTCTCCGAGATCCGCCGCCTGGCCGACGAGGGGCCGACCCCCGAGGAGATGTCGCTCGCCGTCGAGGGGCTCGTCAACAGCCTTCCCTCGCTCTTCGACTCGCCGGCGGCCACGGCCGAGGCTCTCGCGGCCAACGAGCTCGACGGCCGCTCGCTCGACCACTACGCGCTCTATCCCGGCGAGCTCCGCAAGGTGACCGCCGAGGACGTGAAGCGCGTCGTCAAGCTCTATTTCTCGCCCGAGAAGATGGCCGTGACGGTCGTCGGGCCCGAATCCGCCGTCCTTCCCTCGCTGCGGCGCGAGCTGCCCGGCCTTCCCGAGAAGCGCTGGACGGTCGAAAACCTCCGCTCGAAGACGGAGCCCTAGGCCATGCGGGGCGCGCGGCTCCTCGCGGCGGTCCTGGCCCTCTCGGCGGCGGAGCTCTTCGCCGACATCGACACCGCCGCCTACTGCTCCGCGATCAGGCAGTGCATGAACGCGTCGGACTACTTCTGCAACGCGGAAAATTCCAAGCCGAACCCCGACATCGAGTACGACGGCGAGTTCTGCCGCCCGATGCACGCCATGCGCGACCGCGACGTGCGGCCCGCCACGCCCGACGGGCGCGCCGTCTTCTCGCTGATGGGCAAGCGCTACCGCTCGGTCTACGAGGTGACCGGCGAGCTTCCCGTCAACATGGAGATCCTGAACTACGTGCTCGACAACCTCCCCTTCGTGGCGATGCTGGTGAACGCCTACCAGGGCGAGGCCTACGAGGCCCGGTACCTCACGCGCGACCGGCGCGTCTTCCACGGCGGCAACGGGCGCTCGCTCAGCGGCACCTTCGCCCAGCCCTACCACCAGACGACGCGCGACAGCGTGCGCAACTTCTACTGGGGCTACGGCCGCGCCAAGGTGCTGGCCTGGCGGCTGAAGGGCGACGGTCTGCTGGAGATGGACTTCTACAACCGCGGCCCGCGCCGCGTGGAGTACCGCCTGCGCGCCTACGCCTTCCCCGGCAACGCCTTCCTCAACGGCGTGATGCAGATGGGGATCTTCCGCAACATGGTGCTGAAGAAGATCCGGATCGTGATCGACGACGTGGAGCGCTCCGCGCGGCGGTTCGCCGACGGCGACCTCGAGCCGATCCGCGACTACGAGCCGATGAAGAGCCGGCAGGGGCAGCGCTACCTGCGCGAGTTCCAGGAGATCGTCCACCGGTCGGGCTACCTGGATTCGCTCACGATCCTCATCGACAGCCACGCCGACTCGCTGGCGACGCCGGAGAAGACGCTGCGCGGGCAGACCATCCGCCCCGACGCCGGGGAGCGGGTCGAGGAGTATCCCGACGCCGGCCCCGTGCCGCTGCCCGCGCCCGACGCGCCCGCCGGAAGCAGGGGAGTTTCGCCGGCGGCCGAGTTCTTCGGCGTCTCCGCGGATTCCGCGGACGCCGCGCCGGAACAGAACCCGTAGGAGCCGAAGAATGGAACGACTCTCCGTCGAAGACCTCTCGAAGCGAATGACCCCCGAACGGCTGGAGAAGCTGGAGCGCGCCCTCTCGCTGCGCACGCGCCACTTCACGATGGTGCTGGAGGACCTCTACGACCCGCACAACATCAGCGCGGTCATGCGCACCTGCGAGGTCTTCGGGATCCAGGACGTGCACGTCATCGAGGAGATCAACTCCTACCGCATCAACAAGTCGGTCCTCAAGGGCTCGTTCAAGTGGCTCGACATCTTCCGGTACCGCAGCCGCGCGCTCTGCATGGAGAAGCTCCGCGCGAAGGGCTACCGCATCGCCGTGGCCTCCACCAACACGACGCGGACCTTCCACGAGCTCGACCTGACCGTCCCCACCGCCTTCTACCTCGGGACCGAGCTGGCGGGCAACAACCCCGAGACGCTCGCGAAGGCCGACGTGGAGTTCATCCTGCCGCAGTACGGGCTGACCGAGTCGATGAACGTGAGCGTGGCGGGCGGCGTGCTGCTGGCGCGGATCGACGAGTGGATGCGCGCGAACGGCGGGCGCGAGAAGTGGGCGCTGTCGGGCGAGGAGCGCGAGCGCGTGCGCCGCGACTGGTTCGAGCGCCAGGTCTTCGGGATCGAGGAGAACTCTCCCGTCAGGATCGTCACGGCGTAGCCGCGCGGCCCGGTTT
>CADBQJ010000235.1 GCA_902796785.1 Fibrobacter succinogenes | reverse complement strand
CGTCTCGCAGGCCTCGCAGTCCGGCGGCGGCGGTTCCACGGCCGACATCCTGCTGCAGATCGTCGGCAACGACAACGACGACGTGGTGGCCTACACCGAGGAGGCGCTGCAGGTGCTGCGCACGATCCCCGGCGTGGCCAGCGTGACCAACTCCTGGGTCGTCGGCGCCCCCGAATTCACGCTGCGCCCCGACCTCGCCGTCCTCTCCGACTACGGGCTCACGGTGGGGACGATGGCCCAGCTCCTGCGCCTCTACCTCAGCGGCACCGACGCCTCCGTCCTTCGCCAGGGCGAAACCGAGACCGACATCCTCGTGCGGTTCGACGAAGAGCTCCGCATGTCGCGCGAACGCGTGCTGGCGCTGCCGATCCCCACGCCCCGCGGCATGGTGCCGATCTCCGCCCTGGTCAAGGCCGAGGACTCCTTCGGGCCCGCCAAGCTGATGAAGTTCGACAAGCAGCACCTGGTGCAGCTCTCTCTCTACCTCTTCCCGGGCCACTCGATGTCCGAGGTGCAGAACGAGTTCGCGGCCAAGATGGCGAACGCCCCGAAGCACGGCGACGCCTGGTACCGCTACGGCGGCAACTCCGAATCGCTGGCCGAAGGGCTCGCCGACATGCTGATGGCCGTCATCATCGCCATCATCCTCACCTACATCCTGCTGACCGGTCTCCTCGAAAGCTTCTGGCAGCCGCTGATCATCATGATGACCATCCCGCTGGGCGCCATCGGCGTGGCCTGGGCGCTCAAGCTGACCGGGCTCACCATCTCGATGATGGCCCTGATGGCCATGGTCATGCTGATCGGGATCGTGGTCAACAACGCCATCCTGATCCTCGACTACGCCAACTGGCTCCGCCGCAACCGTCAGCTGGGCTGGCGCGACGCGGCGCACGACGGCGCCGTCTCGAAGTTCCGCGCCGTGCTGATGACCAACATCGCGTCGATCGCGGCGATGATGCCGCTGGCCATGGCGATGTCCGAAGGCTCCGAAATGCGCCAGCCGATGGCCATCGCCTCCGTGGGCGGCCTCGCGGTCTCCACCCTGATGGCCGTCTTCCTGATTCCGGCGCTCTACTGGGCCGTTCCCTCGGTCTGCGGCAAGCTGGTCGGGCTCTTCCGCAGGAAGAAGGCCGCGGCGTGATCGAAGAGATGGGCGGCGAGGAGGCGAACCTCCTCGCCCTTCGCTACGACGCCGAGGGGCGCTCCGTGGAGCGCCTGGGCTGGGAGCGCCAGCAGCGCCTCCAGCAGGTGCTGGCGGAGAGCTCCTGGGAGCGGTGGAGCGGCATGGTGGACGGTCCCGACGCGGGCGCCTTCCTCTCCGGCGGCGTCTTCCGGCTTCGCTCCGAGCGGGTCAACGGCCCGAAGATCGCCTTCATCGCGGCGGACGCCTCGCGGCGCGACGAGGCCGTCGCGCGGCTCGGCCTGGGGCCCGACCTCCTCTCGCGGAAGATCGCCTCGCTCTCCAACGGCGAAATGCGGCGCGTGCTCCTGGCCCGCGTCTGGATGGAGAAGCCCGACCTGCTCCTCATGGACGACTTCAAGGGCGGCCTCGACCCCTTCTGGCGCGAGACGCTCCCGAAGATCGTGGAGGAGCTTTCCCGCGAGGGATGCCGCGTCGTGCGCGTCGCCCCGGGGGAAAACGGCGCCGGCGCCGCCTCCGATTCCTTCGAGGAGGCCCCGCCGGAAGCGGTGGCCTACCGCCCCGATTCCGCGCCCGACCTGCCCGCTCCGCTCCCTCCGGCGGGGACCGAAGCGGCCGTCTTCCGCGACGTGACGGTCTCCTACGGCGACCACGTCGTGCTCGACCGGCTGAACTGGACGATCCGCGCGGGCGAAAGATGGCTTCTCGTGGGGCCCAACGGCGCGGGGAAGAGCACCCTGCTCGCCCTGCTGCGCGCCGACCATCCCCAGCTCTTCAAGAACGACGTCGTCCTCTTCGGCGAGCGGCCCGGCCACGGGCTGGACGTCTGGAGCCACCGGCAGCGCGTGCTGCTCCTTTCGCCCGAGCTGCAGATGCACCTCCTGCCCCGGACCACCGTCCGCAACGTGGTCCTCGGGGGAACGCAGCACGTCTGGGACCGCGCCGCCCCGCCCACCTGGGCCGAGGAGACGCGGACCCGCGAGGCGCTCGACGCGCTGGGGATCTCTGACCTGGCCGACCTGCGCTGGTCGGCGCTCGACCCCTCGAAGCAGAGGCGCGTCCTCCTGGCGCGCTCCTGGGCCGCCAACCCCGACATGCTCCTGCTCGACGAGACCTTCCACGGCCTCGCGCCCGAGGACGAGGCGGCCATGCGCTCCGCGCTGGAGCGGATGATGCCGCGCGTTCCGGTGCTGGTCTGGGTGACGCACAACGAGGCCTCCGCGCCGCGGTGGCTCGACCGCCGTCTCGCCCTGGAGGCGCGGAGGCCGGACGCCGCGCCCGGCGCCTAGCGCGCCCGAGTTCTAGAAATCCACGGAAAGAACCGCGCCGGCGACCAGAAGGGCGCCGCCCAGCCCGGTGAAGACCCAGCCCCCGAGCCGTTTCCTGTCGCCCCCTTCCGCGAGGGCCCTGTTGCGCGACTTCAGGCGGTCGAAATGGGGCCCCCTGTCCACGACCACGCCTTCGATCCGGCGCTTCTTCTCGCGCGCCAGCTCGTAGTCGTGGTCCGCCAGCGCGAAGAGGGCGACCGCCGCGCCCAGCGGGGGCACGGCGCTCCAGAGGAGCGTCTTGCCCGCGTTCCGCCGGGCGCGGCGCTTCAGGAACGCGGCCTGCGCGGCGCGCTCCGCGTCCGACAGGGGAGTCATCTCCACCAGGAGCGCGTTGGGGCGGTTCGCCTCGAGCAGGATCACGAACGAGGTGTCGCGGTAGCCTTCGGCGGCCAGCGTGACGGGGTAGAGCCCCAGGTCGACGTCGATCCGGCGGTAGGGGGTGCGCAGCTTGGAGGGGCGCATCCGGTCGGGTTCGGGCTCCAGCCAGAGCTCGGCCGGCTCGGGGACGGACCGGATGGAGAGGATCGGCCGCACGCGCTCGGGCACCAGGTGGACCCGCTTCCGCTCGCCGGGGCGGAGCGTCACGCGTTTCTGGGCGGCCCAGGTGTTCTGCTCGACCAGCCAGCGGACCTCGACGAAATAGTCGCCGGGATCGAGGGAGTCGATCGACGCGGGGGTGCGCTCCTTCGTCTCGCGCCCGTCGATCCAGACGCGCAGCCCCTCTTCCGAGGCGGTCACCTCCAGCGTCGCGAGGCGCGGGGGCTCCGGCTTCGGCTCGGGCGGCGGCGGGGGAGCGGGTTCGGCGGGAACGGAGTCGGCCGCGGCGGAGTCGGGCGAAACGGCGGCGCGGGCCTCGGGTTCCCCGGCGTCCGGGCAGGCGCCCTCGCTCCGGGAGAGGTCGAGCTCGACCGCCCCCTCGAAGTGGACCGAGGCGAGCGCCGACTTCGGGACGCGGACCTCGCGGCTGGTGCCGTCGTCGAGCGTGCCGCGCACCTCCAGCGTGTCGTCCGCCATCCCGAGGAACTCGACCTCGCGGTACTGGCCGCCCCGCAGCTCGAGCAGCGCCATGCAGCCGCTCCGGGCGGGCGCCGGGGCGGAGTCCGCGGCCTGGGCGGAGAGGCGCGCCGGAGCGCAGAGCGACAGCGCGAGGAGCGCGAAAGGCGCTCCGGCGCGGAGGAAATTCCGACGAAGGGAAAACACTGTGTAAAGATAGACTTGCACTCCCGAAAAGGCGGGCCCGCGGGGACAATAATTCTACTTTTGGGGTCGTTCGCAAAATCCACCTTTCGGAGACCGATCGTATGCTCAAACTCAAGGGAAACGCCCTCGTCGGACAGTCCGGCGGCCCGACTTCCGTCATCAACTCCAGCCTCTGCGGCGTGATCCAGCAGGCCATGAAGTCCAAGCTGATCGACAAGGTCTACGGCATGTCCTACGGCATCGCCGGCTTCATGAACGACGAGGTGATCGACCTCGGCGCCGAAAAGCGCGACGTGATCGAAGGTCTCCGCCGCACCCCCGGCTCGGCCCTCGGCTCCACCCGCCACAAGGTGAAGGAAGAGGACTTCCCCCGCATCATCGAGCAGCTGAAGAAGTACAACATCCGCTACTTCTTCCTCTGCGGCGGCAACGACACCATGGACACCATCCACCGCGTCGAGGCCAAGTGCCGCGAAGTGGGCTGGGAACTCAAGGGCATCGGCGTGCCGAAGACCGTCGACAACGACCTCTTCTGCACCGACCACACCCCCGGCTTCGCCTCCGCCGCCAACTACGT
>CADBQJ010000234.1 GCA_902796785.1 Fibrobacter succinogenes | reverse complement strand
TCGGGCGACCAGGGCTCCTGCGCGGCCTCCTCCTCTTCGCGCTCGCGCGTCTCGCGGAGCGCGCGCCATTCCGCGAGCCGCTTTTCGAGCTCCTTCCGCAGCAGGTCCAGGCCCGAGTTCCCCCGGACGCTCGCGAGAATCGCCTCGGGATGCTCCGCGCGCAGTTCCGCGATCCGCTCCTCGTCGCACAGGTCGGTCTTGTTGAAGAGTAGCAGACGCGGAGTCCCCTCCTCGACGATTCCCTCCAGCGCCTTCCGCGCGACCTCGATGTGCTCGCGCCAGTCGGGCGCCGAGGCGTCCACGACCTCCAGGACGCAGTCCGCGCCCGCGGCCGCGCCGAGCGTGCTCCGGAACGTCTCCACCAGGTCGTGCGGGAGCTTGCGGACGAACCCGACGGTGTCGGTGAGGAGCGCGGTCTCGCCGCCGAGCCGGAGCTTGCGCGTGGTGCTGTCGAGCGTGGCGAAGAGGCGGTCCTCCGCGAGGACGGAGGCGCCCGTCAGCAGGTTCGTCAGCGACGACTTGCCCGCGTTGGTCTAGCCCACGACGCCCACGCAGAAGAGGTCGTTCCGGCGCGCGGCCGCGGTCTCGCGCGCGTCCTCGATCTTCGCGAGCTTCTTCTTGAGTTCCTGGATCCGCTTGCGGATCGTGCGGCGGTCGGTCTCGAGCTGCGTCTCGCCCGGGCCCTTGGTGCCGATGCCCCCGTTGCGCTGGCGGCAGAGGTGCGTCCAGGCGCCCGTGAGGCGCGGCATCCGGTACTGGAGCTGCGCCACCTCGACCATCAGGCGGCTCTCCGCGGTCATGGCCCGTTTCGCGAAGATGTCGAGGATGAGCCCGGTGCGGTCGAGCACCTTGATCTCGGGCAGCCGCTTCTCCAGGTTCCGGACCTGCGAGCCCGTCAGGTCGTCGTCGAAGAGGACCGTCCGCGCGCCCGTCTCCTCGACCAGCGCCTTGATCTCGCCGACCTTCCCCTCGCCGACGAGCGTCGAGGAGCTGAACGCCTTCACGCGCTGGGAGACGCGCCCGACCTCCTCCGCGCCGGCGGCCTCGGCCAGGCGGCCCAGCTCGTCCAGGTGGAGCGCGGCCAGGGCCGCGGGGGTCTTCGGAGTGGCGACGCCCACGAGGACGCACTTTTCGCGTTCGACGGCGTTTTCGGTCGTTTTTCCCTTCATGCGCCGATAATAGAAAGTTCGCGGAGGGCGGCGGAATTTCTAACTTCGGGACAAACCAAAAGGGGTTCTTATGGGCGGCTTCTGCGGCGTCACCTCCAAAGACGATTGCGTCTGCGACCTTTTCTTCGGAACCGACTACCACTCCCATCTGGGAACCCACCGCGGCGGCATGGCCGTGCTGCAGCCCGACGGGATCTTCCACCGCTCCATCCACAACATCCAGAACACCCCGTTCCGCAGCAAGTTCGAGCACGACCTCGAGCACTTCTCCGGCCGCGTCGGCCTGGGCGTGATTTCCGACACCGACCCGCAGCCGCTCATCATGAGCACCCGGCTCGGGCTCTACGCGATCGTCACCGTCGGGCTGATCACCAACATCGAGGAGCTGAAGGAGGAGCTCTACCGGAACAACCGGATGCAGCTCCAGTATTCCACCAACAGCGGAATGGTGGGGCCGACCGAAGTGGTCTCCGCGCTGATCGCCACGCAGGACTCGATCGTCGAGGGGCTGCGGTACGTCCAGGAGAGGATCGAGGGCAGCTGCTCCGTCCTGGTCTGCGACGAAAAGGGCCGCCTCTTCGCCAGCCGCGACAGGTGGGGCCGCACGCCGATCGTCATCGGGCGCAAGGACGGCGCCATGATCGCCCTCCAGGAGAGCTGCGCGCTTCCCAACCTGGGCTACGAGCACGTGCGCGACATCGGACCGGGCGAAGTGGTCGAGCTGACCCCGGACGGGTGCGAGACCCTCGTCCCCGCGCGCGACAGGATGGCGATCTGCGCCTTCCTCTGGGTCTACTACGGCTATCCCGCCTCGAGCTACGAGGGGCGCAACGTGGAGATGACGCGCTACCGGTGCGGCTCCGCGCTGGCCAAGCGGACCCCCACCGAGGCCGACGCCGCCTGCGGCATCCCCGACTCCGGCACGTCGCACGCCCTGGGCTACGCCCACGAGGCCAACGTCAAGTTCGCCCGCCCCTTCGTCAAGTACACGCCCACCTGGGCCCGCTCCTTCATGCCGCAGGACCAGCGCCAGCGCGAGCACGTCGCCTCGATGAAGCTCATCCCGATCCCCGGGCTGATCAAGGACCGCCGCCTGGTCTTCTGCGACGACTCCATCGTGCGCGGCACGCAGCTCGGCAAGCAGGCGCAGAAGCTCTATTCGCTGGGGTGCAAGGAGACGCACATGCGCATCGCCTGCCCGCCTCTGGTCTACCCCTGCAAGTTCATCAACTTCTCGCGGTCGAAGAGCGAGTACGACCTCATCACGCGCCGCTACATCCGCGAGCGCGACGGCGAAAACGCCGACGTGGCCAAGTACACCGACCCCGACGGGGAGCCCTACAAGGGGATGGTGGAGTACATCCGCAAGAAGCTCCACCTCACGAGCCTCGCCTTCCAGCGGCTCGACGACCTGATCCACGCCATCGGCCTGCCCGCCGAACAGCTCTGCACCTACTGCTGGAGCGGCAAGGACTACGCCGTCAACGGCGAATGCCATCATTGCGCCTGCCAGGGCGGCGAATGCCCTTGCAGGAAGAAGTGAATTCAGGGATCAGGGATCAGGTCTCAGGGATTAGTGCGGATAATCCGCTTCGCGTCTTGACGAACGGAAAAGAGGCTCCCGCAAGGGGCCTCTTCTTTTTGATGGCCGAAGGCAAGACTGCGAATTGCATTCCCGACTGACCGAAACGATGAATGCCAAGATAACGGAAGTGCCGAAAAGATTGCAATCCCCAGTTTTAGGGGGGGGCGGATGGCTTGGCCGATGGCGACTGCGGCCGGGACGGCCTAGCGGAAGATCGTCAGCTTCTTCGAGAGGAAGTTCCAGATCAGCGTGAGCGCCG
>CADBQJ010000233.1 GCA_902796785.1 Fibrobacter succinogenes | reverse complement strand
TGGCGATGATCTGGTGCGAGGGCGACGCCCGCGTCTTCGGCATGTTCACCCGCAACTGCGTCTACGCGGCCCCCGTGCAGGTCTGCCGCGAGCGCCTCGAGCGGGGCGGCAAGTTCCGCGGCGTGGTGGCCAACTCCGGCAACGCCAACGCCTGCACCGGGGAGCAGGGGCTCTGCGACGCGCGCGAAATGGCCTCCCTGGCCGAGCGGGCGACCGGATCCCCCGAGGGCTCCTTCCTGGTCTGCTCCACGGGCGTGATCGGCCATCCGCTCGACATGTCGCTGCTGCGCAAGGGAATCCCCGAGCTGGGGACCGCGCTGAAGGAAGGGCGTCCGACCGACTTCCCCTACCAGCGCGCCATCATGACCACCGACACCCGCCCCAAGAACTTCGGGCTCGAGCTCTCGTTCGCCGCGGGCAAGGTCCGCATGGCCGGCTGCTGCAAGGGCGCGGGGATGATCCATCCCGACATGGCCACGCTCCTGGCCTTCGTCACCACCGACCTCGAGCTGCCGCAGAGCTTCGAAGGGGAGTTCCGCGCCATCGTGGACGACTCCTTCAACTCCATCACCGTCGACGGCGACACCAGCACCAACGACACGGCGCTGCTCTTCTCCGGAAACGGCAGCGGCCTCGCCTACGACCAGCTCTCCCTCGAGGAGCAGGCCCGCTTCCGCGAGGCGCTCTTCGAGCTCTTCGCCGAACTGGCCAAGGGGATCGTCCGCGACGGCGAAGGGGCCACCAAGTTCGTGGAGATCCGCGTGCGCCAGGCCGCCAGCCGCGCGCAGGCCCGCAAGCTGGGCCGGTTCGTGGGCAACTCCAAGCTGGTGAAGACCGCCATCTTCGGCAACGACCCCAACTGGGGCCGCATCCTCAGCAGCCTCGGCTCCGCGGGCGAGGTCATCGACCCCGCCAAGACCGTCATCCGCTTCGACGACGTGGTCATCTTCGCCGCCGGCGAGCCCACGCATCCGCCCATGGACGCGCTGCGCGAAGTGGTGGGCCGCAGGGAGTTCTCCATCACCATCGAACTGGGGCTGGGCGACGCGAAGACCGACGTCTGGACCTGCGACCTCAGCTACGAGTACGTGAAGATCAACGCCGAATACACCACCTGAAAAAAAGACGCGGCCCGGAGGTCGCGTCTCTTTTTCGGTTTCCCGAGCCGGATTACAGCTGGGAGAACTTGCGCAGGCCGCCTTCGTTTTCGAGGTACCAGGCGTTTTCCTGTTCGTTGTAGATCAGCTTGGCGTCCACGGATTCGCCGGTCAGGGTCTTGATGGCGACCTGGCCCTTGGTGGCGGTCATTTCGACCATCTGGCCGTTGACTTCCATGACCTGCTTTTCGATCTGGCCGTCCTGCATGGCCATGGGGTTGGAGCCGGTCCAGAATTCGATGGTGTTCAGGATGACGGCGTCCGCGAACATCGTGATGCCGCCGACGATGCCGCCGAGGAAGAAGAAGGTGATGTACTTGACGGGGGAGCCGAAGCCGTCGTTCAGCGACCAGGCCCACTTGGTGAGGCCGAAGGAGCCGAAGCAGCCCGACAGGAGGATGGCGGAAGCGGTGATGGCCGCGAGAGTGATCTTCTTCATGAGGTTTCTCCAGAAGGAAGTTGGTGTCAGACGGAATAAAATGTAAGCAATGCGGGGCCGTTTTGGGCAAGAAAAACGGCGAAATCGCGGTTGACTAGATTTTGGGCATGGCGCTTTTATCGATGACCGGTTTCGGCAAGGCCGAGGGGACGCTCTCCTCCCGGCGTTTCTCCGTGGAACTCCGCACCGTCAACGGGCGGTTTCTGGAACTCAACCTCCGGCTCCCGCGGGAGTTCTCCTCGCTCGAGGGGAAGGTCCGGATGCGGCTGCAGGAGCGGCTCCAGCGCGGCAGCGTGCAGTGCTCCGTGCAGCTCGCGGGCGACGCGGCGACGGCGGTCGGGGCGCGGAGCCTCGACGAGGCCCAGGCGGCCCTCTACCTCGGCTTCCAGGAGACCCTGCTGGCCAAGTACGGCTCCCAGCTCGCCCCGATGGGCGTCCACGGCCTGCTGACGCTCCCCGGCGTGCTGCGCAACGACGAGACGGAGATGGACGACGAGGCGCTCTGGGCGGTCCTCGAGCCCGTTCTGGACGCCGCGATCGAAAAAACGAGCGCCCACCGCGCCGCGGAAGGGGAAAATCTCCGCAAGGAACTCCTCTTCCGGCTTGACCGTTTGGGAAAATTCCTTGACGAAGTGGAGAAAATGCTCCCGGAACGGCTCGTTTCGGCCAAGGAACGGCTGAACAAGTCGGTGGCGGAGCTGATGGGCTCGCACGCGCCCGACGGCGAGCGGATGGAGCAGGAGATCGCCCTGATGGTCGACAAGCTCGACGTCACCGAGGAGATCGTCCGGTTCCGCAGCCACAACGCGCTTTTCGCGAAAACGATCGATTCCGAAGGCCCTCACGGCAAAAAACTGGGCTTTTTGCTCCAGGAAATGGGCCGCGAGGCCAACACGCTCGGGACGAAAAGCCTCTACGCGCCCATGCAGCACATCGCCATTTCGCTGAAGGAAGAGCTCGAAATCCTCCGCGAACAGACGATGAACGTGGAATAAAGCGGGAAAAGGGCTTCGCTTTTCCGGAATTCCCCTTTTTTGCAAACGCTCCCTTCCCCAAAAAGGATGTTTTCGGGGCGTTTTCTCGGTATTTTATGGGTATGGCGAGAAATCGCCGGAACCCTTACACACATCCCGAAACGATTGCCCCCGCACGCGGGGGCTTTTCTTTTGCCCTCCTTTCGCGCGGAGCTAGATTTTGGCCATGAGCGACTCCGCCTTCCCCGAAGAGGCCCACGTCTCCGGCTTTTCCGCCACGGCCGACCGTTTTTCCGAGGCGCCGCTGGACCTGAACGAGCTGCTTGTGCGCAAGCCCGCGGCCACCTTCTTCGTGCGGGCGTCGGGCGAGGCCATGACGGGCGCCGGAATCCTCCCGGGGGACATTCTCGTGGTGGACCGCAGCCTGCCCGCGCGCTCCGGGGCGATCGTCGTGGCGTGGGTCGACGGCGAGTTCCTCGTGCGGACCTACCGCGACGAGGGCGGGGAGATCCGCCTGGAGCCCGCCAACCCCGCGCTGTCCCCCGTCCGGCTCTCCGACGGCGAGGAGCTGCGCCTCTTCGGCGTCGTCACCGCCTGCGTCCACCGCTTCGCGAAGCCGGGATCGACGACGTGATCGGCCTGGTGGACGGCAACAACTTCTTCGTGTCGTGCGAGCGGGTGTTCGACCCTTCGCTCGAGGGGAAGCCCGTGGCGGTGCTGAGCAACAACGACGGCTGCGTGATCAGCCGCTCCTACGAGCTGAAGGCGCTGGACGTCCCCATGGGGATGCCCTGGTTCCAGCTGCGGAAGCTGGTCGACCGCCACGGGATCGTCGTGCGCTCGAGCAACTACGAGCTCTACGGCGACCTGTCGCGCCGCGTGATCGCCGTGCTGCGCGAGTTTTCCGACCGGGTGGAGCAGTATTCGATCGACGAGGCGTTCGTCCACGCGGCGATCTCCGACCCGGAGGAGTGCCTCCGCTTCGGGCGCGAGGTGCGGAAGGCCGTGCTGGAGTGGGTGGGCGTTCCCTGCGGCGTGGGGTTCGCCCCCACGAAGACGCTGGCCAAGATCGCCAACCACATCGGGAAGAAAACGCCCGGCGGCGTCTACGCGCTGCCCGCGGACCCGTCGCCCGTGCTGGAGCGGATCCCCGTGGGCGAGGTGTGGGGCGTGGGGCGGCGCCTGGCCCCGCAGCTGGAGGCGATCGGCCTGCGCACGGCGCGCGACCTGGCCGAGGCGGACGAGGACGAACTGGCCCGGCGCTTCAGCGTCGTGGTGGCCAGGACGGCGAGCGAGCTGCGCGGCGTGCCCGCGGTCGACGGCGCCGCCGCGGAACCGGCGCAGCGGTCGATCGCCTGCTCGCGGTCGTTCGGGCGCCCCGTGACCGAGTTCGAGGAGCTGCGCCAGTCGGTCGCGCTCTACCTGGCCGAGGCGGCCGAGAAGCTGCGGAGCGAGCGGCTCAAGGCGACCTCCGCGACGGTCTACTGCCAGTTCTATCCCGAATACGAGCCGACGCGGCGCGAGGGGGGCGCGGACAGCGTCCTGGTCCCCTTCGAGCGGCCGACCTCCTCCACGCCGGAGCTCGTCAAGCGGACCGCGCCCTTCCTCGAGGCGATCTTCCGCCGCGGGCGGCGCTACAAGAAGACGGGCGTGATCCTCTCGTGCCTCGACGGCGACGACGGCGAGCAGGCCGACCTCTTCGCCGACACGCGGAAGGAGGAGCGGGCCGACCGCCTCTCCGCGGCGATGGACCGGATCAACGGACGCTTCGGCAAGGGGACGCTCTTCAGCCCCGCGCAGGGAATCGAGAAGCCCTGGCGGATGAAGCGTAGCTTCCTTTCGCCCGCCTGGACCACGAACTGGGACGAGATCCCCGAGGTCCGGTAGGCGGAAGGCGGTCCGGATGGCGTCAGGCGGCATAATGCATATTTGTCCTTGTTCTCCTTCGTGAACGGCCATGCTCTTCAACTCGTTCGAATACCTCGTATTCCTCCCGCTGGTCTTCTGCCTTTATTGGTTCGTCTCCGACCGTTTGAAATGGCAAAACGCCCTCACGGTGGCGGCCAGCTGCGTTTTCTACGGCTGGTGGGATTTCCGGTTCCTTTTCCTCATCGCGTTCACCTCCCTGTGCAGCTTCTTCAGCGGAATCCTGATCGAGCGGGAAAAGGCCGGGGGGCGCAGCGGCACGGGAATCGCCGTCGCCAACGTCGCGGTCAACCTGCTTGTCCTGGGCGTTTTCAAATACTTCGACTTCTTCGCGGAAAGCCTCGCCGCGGCCTTCTCCGCGTTCGGCGTGGAACTCCATCCCGTCACGCTGAAGCTGATCCTTCCCGTGGGCATCAGCTTCTACACGTTCCAGGCCCTCTCCTACACGATAGACGTGCATCGGGGAAAGCTCGCGGCGACCCGCGACCCGGTGTCGTTCTTCGCGTTCATCTGCTTCTTCCCGCAGCTGGTCGCCGGACCGATCGAGCGCGCGACCAACCTGCTTCCGCAGTTCCAGAAGAAGCGCGTGTTCGACTACGCGACCGCCGTCGACGGGACGAAGCAGATTCTCTGGGGATTGTTCAAGAAAATGGTCGTCGCCGACAACTGCGCCGACGTCGTCGACAAGGTCTGGCTCGGCTATCCGCAGCATTCGTCGTGGACGCTGGCTATCGCCGCGATCCTGTTCGCCTTCCAGATCTACGGGGACTTTTCGGGATACAGCGACATCGCGATCGGCACGGGCAAACTGTTCGGAATCCGGCTGATGCGCAATTTCGATTCGCCCTATTTCAGCCGTTCCGTCTCCGAATTCTGGAAACGCTGGCACATTTCGCTCAACACCTGGTTCGTCGACTACGTCTACATCCCGCTGGGAGGCAGCAGGGAGGGAAGATGGAAGACGCTGCGCAACACGTTCGCGATTTTCCTCCTCTCCGGACTGTGGCACGGGGCCAACTGGACCTACGTCCTGTGGGGCCTCTACCACGCCGCCCTGTTCCTGCCCTCGACGCTCTCCGGAAAACGCGTGAAATACGCCGACGTCGTCGCCGGCGATTCGTTCCTTCCGTCGTTCCGGGAATCGTTCCGGATGCTGTCGACGTTCGCGCTGGTCTGCTTCGGCTGGATCGTCTTCAGGGCGGGCAGTCTGGCCGATTTCGCGGGCTACGTGTCCTGCATGTTCGCGAACGCCGGGGTCGGCGACGCCCTTCCCGGCAGGAAGGCCGTTTTCTTCGCGCTTGTCCTCGTCGCTGTCGAATGGGTCAACCGGAAACGGGAACACGCGTTCGCCTTCCACGTCCGGCGCGTCTGGCTCCGCTGGGGAATCTATCTCGTCACGGCCCTGCTTTGCCTTTCCCAGGCGGGGAAGCAGGTCCAGTTCATCTATTTCCAATTCTGACCGGACGGCGCTCCATGAAGCTCTACCTGCGCAAGCTGGCCCTGATAAGTCTACTGCTCGTCGTCCTGCTGGCCGTCCTGGCCTTCGCGTCGAGAGCCGTCGTCGTCCGCGGTTGTTCGTGGAAACTTCCCGAACGCGTGCACGTCCTGTTCCTGGGCGCCTCGCACGTCGAATACGCCGTGGACGATTCCATGATGGCGAGCGCCGTCAACTGGGCGAGAGGTTCCGAACGATACGCGTACACGTACATCAAGCTTTCGCATCTGCTGGAGGACAACCCGCGGATCGACACGGTTTTCCTGGAACTCGCCCCCACGGACCTGTGGGCCGACGCCGACGACAAATACCACAAGGAGAACGAGCAGAGCTTCTACGTGGCGAACTACTGGCCTTTCTTCTCCTTGGCCGAGTGGAGGATTTTCGCCGGCGAACCGCTGCAGGCGGGACGCGTCGTCGTCGCGAACCTGCTGCAGGCGGACAACGTCCTGCGGCACGACAAGTGGTGGAAGAAGATGGGCGGGCACGAAAACACGTTCGAGGAAATGGACGCGGCGGCCGCCAAGTGGGAACCGGCGGAGTCCCTGGGGCACGGAAACGCCGTGAATTACGGCTATTTGCGGAAAATCGTCCGGCTCTGCGAAAAACGGGGCGTCAAGCTCTATTTTCTGGAAACGCCGACCAGCCACATGGAGCGCATCTACGACATCGCCTATTTCCGCGACGCGTACCGGAAGAACTTCTCCGACGTCGAGTTCGTCGACTACAGCGACTGGCCCATGGCGGACGACGAGCGGAAAGACCCGCACCATCTGAACCACAGGGGCGCGGTCAGGTTCACCCGCGAAATAATGGAGAGATTCCACATACGATGATGTCCGCGGAACTGCGCAAGCCGAACTCCGAAACACCCGGCGACGGCCGGACCGGCCGGTTTCTGGAGGCCCGCTAGATGGAGGCGATCGCGGCGTCGTCCGGCTCCTCGGCGTGGCTCTTCCTCGGGTTCGGCTCCGCGCTGCTGCTCGGCTTCTACGACATCGCCAAGAAGCGCTCCCTCGACGGCAACGCCGTGACGGCGGTCCTCCTGCTCTGCAACATCTTCACGTTCCTCTCCGTGCTCCTGATGTGGCGCGTCGCGTTCCCCTCCGAAACGCTTCCGGACCTCGGCCTCCGCGACCACGCGATGCTCGCGGGCAAGGCCTGCATCGTCACGGCCTCCTGGCTCTGCACCTTCCGCGCCATCAAGCGCCTCCCGATCTCCATCAGCGCCCCGGTCCGCGCCTCGGCCCCGATCTTCACGCTCGCCGGCGCGATCCTCCTCCTCGGCGAACGCCCGGACGCGCTGCAGTGGCTCGGCGTCGCGTTCGCGCTGCTGGGCTACTGGTCCTTCTCGATCGCCGGGCGCAGGGAGGGGATCGACTTCCTCCGGAACCGCTGGGTGCTCTGGATGCTCCTCGGCACGCTGATCGGCGGCACGAGCTCGCTCTACGACAAGGTGCTGCTGCAGCGCGCGGGCTACGCCCCCTTCACGGTGCAGTTCTGGTTCTCGGTCTACAGCGTCGCGCTGCAGGGCGCGATCCTGCTGGCGCGCCGCCCGAAGGGGTTCGTCTGGAGGAAGACGATCCCGCTCGTGG
>CADBQJ010000232.1 GCA_902796785.1 Fibrobacter succinogenes | reverse complement strand
TCGCGGAGCTCCGTCTCCACGGTGGCCAGCGCGCGCAGCGCCTTCGCGTCGGCCGTGTCCTTGCGCCAGACGGAGTCGAGCGCGGCCCGCGCCTCCGCGCCGCGCCCGCTCTGCAGCAGCAGCCAGGTGCGCAGCGTGGCCAGGTCCTCGTCGTCCGGGCTTTCGCGCAGCAGCGCGATCGCCACGTCCGCGCCGTCGGAGTGGCGCTTGGCCTCGATCAGCCACTTCAGGAACTGGCGGCCCCACTGTTCGCCGCGCCGTTCCCAGAGCGCGCGGTAGAGCTTCTCCTGGGCCGCGGTGTCGCGGACGAGCGTGTTGAGCACCAGCTGCTTGGAGACCATCTCGTCGGGATATTCCAGCAGCTCCGTCAGGCGCATGTGGGCGGAGGCCATTTCGGGATAGCGCTTGAGCGTCTCGAGCGTCAGCACCGTCTCGAAGAGCAGGCGGACGTTCTCGTCGTCGATCGCCAGCCCGGCGCGCAGCTCGGCGAGCGCGCTGTCGGGCTTTCCGGCGAAGCGCAGCGTCTGCCCCAGCAGGAGCGCCTGCGTCGCGGTGGTGTCGCCCGGGAGCGCGCGGACGCGGCCGACCAGCGCGGCGGCGGAGTCCACCTGCCCGGCGCGGAGCCGCGCCTCGAGCGCGCGGAACCCCAGCCAGCGGTCGCCCGGGTCGTAGGAGAAGGCGCGCGAGACCAGGTCGGCCGTCCCCGCGGAGACGTCGCGGTTCTCCAGGTCGAGCGCCAGGAGGAAGAGGGAGCGCGCCACGCGCAGGCTGTCTTCGCGCGACCAGGCGGCGAGGGTGTCGGCTTCGGGAACGGGAGCGGGTTCCGGCTCGGGGGCGGGCTTGCCGCCGGCGCATCCCGCGGCCAGCGCGAGGAGGAGCAGCGCGCCGAGCGGTCGGATCATCCTAGGGCACCACGGTTAGGCGCACGGAGTCCCCCGCGCCGAGGTATTCGCCCCCGAGAGGGTACTGCCCGCAGACCGTCCCCGGGAGGAAGGATGTGTCGGGGCGCGCGTCGCGCAGGGTGTCGACGACCGCGGCGAAGCCCAGGTCGGCCAGCTTGGCCCGCGCGTCGGCGACCGCGGCGCGGCGCAGGTCCGGGAGCGCCTTCTTTCCGGAGGTCGCCCCCTTCGAGATGACCAGCGAGACGGTGTCGCCCACGCGGACGAGCGAGCCCGGCGCGGGAATCGTGCGGATGATGACGTTGTAGGGGATGGAGAGGTGCGCGCCGGCCACGTCGGGGCCGCGCTCCAGCCCGAGCCGCTGCAGGCTCAGCGAGGCCTGGCGCTGGCTCTGGCCGCGCAGGTCGGGGACCGCCACCTCGCGCACGCCCTTGCTGGGGGTGAGGAAGACGGTGCGCCCGCGCTTCACCTCGCGCCCGGGGCCGGGGATCTGCAGCAGCACGCCGCCCGCGGCCACTTCGGAGCTGTAGCGCCCCACCTTGGCCCAGCGGAAGTTCAGGTGCTCGTCCGCCAGCCGCTTCTCCGCCTCCTCCTTCGTCATGCCGCGCACGTCGGGCACCGATTCGCGGAAGGCGAACTGGCGCGCCACGAGCGGCATCACCGCCACGTCCGCCAGGACGGCGAGGCAGAGCAGGATCCCCGCCCACAGCAGCGCCGCGAAGCACCAGGGGCGTTTCGCCAGCTTCGCGAGCCTGGCGGCGAAGGCGGGGAGTCGCATCTACTTGGCCAGGACGATGGTCTGCTCGCGGCCGGGGCCGACGGAGATCCATCCCATCGGCACTTCGACCAGTTCGCTCAGACGGTTGAGGTAGGCGCGCAGCTCTTCGGGGAGGTCTTCCCAGGTCTTGCAGCGGCAGGTGGACTTCTTCCAGCCGGGCATCTCCTCGTAGACGGGCTCGGCGCGCTCCACGAGGCTCAGCTGGTTGGGGATGGTGCGGTGCAGCCGGCCGTCGATCATGTAGCCGGTGCAGATCTTGATCGTGTCGAAGGTGTCGAGCACGTCGACCTTGGTCATCGCCAGGTGGGTGAGGCCGTTGACGATGGCGGCGCGGCGCACGACGGGGGCGTCGAACCAGCCGCAGCGGCGCTTGCGCCCGGTGGTGGCGCCGAACTCGTTGCCCAGCTCGCGCAGGCGGTCGCCCTCGGCGCCGTCCAGTTCCGTCGGGAAGGGGCCGTTGCCCACGCGGGTGGTGTAGGCCTTCACCACGCCGACCACGCGGTCGATGGCGGTGGGGCCGATGCCGGAGCCGCAGGCGGCCGAGCCGGCGACGGTGTTGGAGGAGGTGACGAAGGGGTAGGTGCCGTGGTCCACGTCGAGGATCGTCCCCTGCGCGCCTTCGAAGACCAGGCGCTTGCCGGCCTTGCGCTGCTCGTAGAGGTATTCGGCGACGTCGCAGACGTAGGGGGCCAGGCGGCGGCCGTACTCCACGTACTCGCGGACGATGGGCTCCGTTTCGAGCGGCTCGGCGCCGTAGAGCTTGACGAACTCGGGGTTGCGGGAGTCGGCGAGCACCTGCAGGCGCTCGCGCAGCTCGGACTCGTCGAGCAGCGCGCTCACGCGCACGCCCAGGCGGTTCACCTTGTCGCTGTAGCAGGGGCCGATGCCCCGGCCGGTGGTGCCGATGGCGCGCTTGCCGGCGGCCTCCTCGCGCAGGCGGTCGGCCACCTTGTGGAAGGGGAGCACCACCTGGGCGTTGTCGGCGATCTTCAGGTTGTCGGCGGTCACGGCCACGCCGCGCTTCTCGAGCTCGCCGATCTCGGCCAGCAGCTGCGAGGGGTCCAGCACCACGCCGTTGCCGATCGCGCAGACCTTGTCCTTGTGCATGATGCCCGAGGGGATCAGGTGGAAGACGAAGGACTGGCCGTCGATCACCACGGTGTGGCCCGCGTTGGCGCCGCCCTGGAAGCGGACGACGACGTCGGCGTCGAGGGTCAGGAAGTCGACGACCTTGGCCTTGCCTTCGTCGCCCCACTGGGAACCGATCACAACTGTATTGGACATAGCATGCCTGTCGGAATCGTCCGGGAACGGGCCCGGACCGTGTACTGCCGTTTTTGCCGACTAAAGATAGTCAGTTTGGCCCTTCGGGGCCTTTTTCCGCCTCTTCCGCGGCCGTTTCCGCGCCGCTCTGCGAGCGGTAGGCCTGCGGGGCGACCCCGAACCGCTCCTTGAAGACCCGGTTGAAGTGGCTGGGGGCGTTGAACCCCACGGAAAGCGCGATTTCGCCCACGGGATTGCCGGTTTCGCGCAGCAGGCGCGCCGCCTCGTCCAGCCGCAGCTTGGAGAGGTGGGCCTTGTGGGTGGTGTGGAAGGTCTCGCGCAGGACGGTCTGGAGCTTCTTGGGATGGAGGCCGATTTCGCGGGCCACCCCCTCCATCGAGAGCTCGGACTTCATGTAGTTGCGGTCGTACCAGTCGGCGATGCGCCGGGCCAGTTCGCGCTCGTGGTTCTGGAGCGCCACCTTGGCCGGCGAGGAGGGCGGGACCAGGCCGAACTGCTGGGGGCGCCAGATGGGCAGCAGCAGCGCCAGCACGCCCAGCACCACGAAGAGGCCGCCCAGCGGGTTGGCGGCGGTGCGGCCGGTGAGGCGGGCCTGGTAGATCGAGGTGGTGTCGATCCCGTCCACGGGCTGGAAGACGGAGTTGTTGGTCAGGTTGACCGCGCAGACCGACTCGAGGAAGCCGCGGTTGTCCAGCAGGTTGAGCTTGTAGCTCTCCTTCCACCAGTGGGGCACCTGGAAGTCCCGGAGCGCGATGGCGTAGGCGCGGATGTCGCGGCTGGAGGGGATGTCGAGCTGCAGGCGGCGCGTCTTCTCCTCGGGATTGCGGATCTGGTCGGGCGGGATGTGGGTGTCGGCCCCGAGCGTGAGCCCGTTGGCCAGCGTGCTGGAGAGCGAGAGGTGGAGCGTGTCGTAGCCGGCCCAGTCCTGGCAGCCGAAGCCGGTGGAGTCGCCCAGCACGAGGCGGACCCCGGCGTAGGGCCACTGGCGCTTCGGGCCCAGGCGGGTCGACCAGGAGAGGACGGAGTCGCCGCCCCAGAGCCCCAGCGCCTCGGAATTCCCGGGGTCCTGCGCGGCCGAGGCGTCGTCGTCGAGGAGGACCATCGCGTCGCGCGACAGGGCGAGCTGCCTTTCGACGTCGCGCGGGACGAGAATCGCGAGCCCCGCGGAAACGGAGATCAGTGCCGCGGAAATCGCGATGACGGTGCGCCTGCGCATACCCCTCAATTTATCTCTTGCTAGATTGATTGGGAGAATTCAACTGCGAAAAACGGAGTTTTACAATGGCCGACGACTGCCTCTTCTGCAAAATCGTCCGGGGCGAAATCCCCTCCACCCAGGTCTTCTCGAACGAACGGATCGTCGCGTTCCGGGACATCCATCCCAAGGCGCCCACGCACCTGCTGGTGGTGCCGCGCAAG
>CADBQJ010000231.1 GCA_902796785.1 Fibrobacter succinogenes | reverse complement strand
TCTTCCCCTCCAGCCGGAGGAGGCCGTCGCGGTAGCTTTCGAACGACTGGACCGCGCCCCAGGCGACCGTGTCGACGCAGGCGAGGTCGACCAGGAAGACCGCGAGCGAATCCCAGCGCGCCGAGTCCGCGCGCGTCCACGCCCCGCTCCCGCGGCGCGTCCAGAGCGAGGTCGTCGTCTTCCCGTCGCGGACGCGGACCCCCTGGGCCCACTCGCGCGAGCCGCAGCGCCACAGGCCCGCGCGCGACTCCTTCGAGCCGAGCGGCAGCCCGTCGTCGACGCGCTTCAGCTTGCCGCCGGCGCGCAGCTCGTACCTGCTCCGGCCCGCCTCGACGAAGAGGGCCGAGGAGTCCGCCTGGAGCGTGTGGACCGGCGTCCCGAGGGCGCCCTCGGCGCAGGGGCGGTCGCCGTCGCAGGTCTCGCGGACGCTCCAGGAGAGCGCGGCCGTGTCGACCGCCGCGCGGACCAGCGCCCAGTCCGAAAGCGAGGAGAGGCGGACGAGCGCGGCGACGCCGCCCGCGCCCAGCGAGATCCAGACCGTGTCGCCGCGCGCGGCCGCGGTCCGGGCCGCGAACGGCTCGTCGTCGCCGGAGGCCGGAAGCGGAACGCGCAGCAGCGCGGACCCTTCCGCCACGTCGGCGGCGTCGATCCGGTGGAACCCGTCGAAGCCGCCGCCGACGTCGCCCGCGGCGGGCGCCGCGAGCAGGTTCCCCGCGACCGCCGCGGGCGCGCCCGAACGGCGCCAGTCGACGAACTGCCGGGGATAGCCGGGCGGGGCGATCGGGGCCTCGAGCGTCCCGGTCGGCTCGATCGAGCGGGCGCGGACGCGGTTGCCTTCGGCGGAGAGGCCGACCAGCGCCGCGCCGGAGGCGCCTTCGGCCGACCAGACCCAGACGGCGTCGCCGCCGTCGGCGGCGGCCACGCCCGCGAGGAAGTTGCTCGGAAGCCGCTCCTCGGCGGAGGCCGGAAGGGCGAGGCAGAGCGCGGTCAGAATCGGGAGGAGGCGGCGGGGCATCGTCGTCACCGCATGTCGATCTCGTCCACGCCTTCGGTTTTCGCATACACGAAATCGGACGGGGAGGTCTTCGCCCCCGTCTTCAGCGAGGTCAGCTCGTAGGTGGCCACGTTGCCGGAGAGGTCCTTCGCGCGGATGCGCGCGGGGGCCCAGGTCTTCGGCTTCAGCCAGACGGTCAGCTCGGCGAGGTTGCCCATCCGCCCGGTCGGGTCGAGCTCGAGCCGGACCAGCTCGCCCTTCTTCTCCTTCGTCGTCGTCGCGGAGAGCGGGCGGCATTCCAGGTACTGGAAGAGCATCTTCGCGGGCTGGAATCCCGCCGGAAGGTCGGAGACGTTGCGGACGAGCACCTGCTTCGAGGCCTCGCGGTGCTCCCAGTAGGTCTTCCCGTCGCTGATCAGCGTCATCCCGGGCATCTTCAGGCGGAAGCGGACGGCGTCGCCCAGCAGGAGCGTCCCCTTCTGCGAGGAGGTGGCGCCGGTCGAGTAGGCCTGCTCGAGCTCGAAGGAGACGGAGACGGCCCCCGCCCCCCGCACGAAGCGGGCCGAGCCGGCCAGGGCCTCTTCGGGCTCGACGGCGGCGCAGATTCCGGCGAGGAGGAGAACCAGGGTCGCGACGGGGCTTTTCATGGCCGAAAATCTACCTATTCCGCCCCGTCGGGGCGAGGCCCGGCGCGGTTTGCCCGATATTCGCCGATTTTGTAAAATTGGGGTCCAGAGACAACTTTCCGAGGTCGCCTTGAAACACCGTCCCCTCCTCCGCTCCCTGCTGGCCGTCGCCCTGCTCGCCCCGCTCGCGGCGGGCGCCGAAACCGAGATCTTCGGCGAACTCGACTGGGGCTGGCGCACCACCTTCGACGACGAGTTCACCCCGGCCAACTACTCCAACCACAAGCTGAACCTCGGCGCCCGCGTCCGCATGGACGAAGGGGTGCGCCTCGAGGCCGAAATCCAGCACTTCAGCACCGTCCGCGACGCGAACGGCGACCGCGAGCGGACCCGCATCTACGACGGCAAGGGCCGCGTCTCGAACTTCTACGAAGACCCCGACGCCGTCCGCCTGCGCGCGCTGCGCGCCATGTGGGACTTCGTCCCCGGCGGCTCCATCGGGCTCGGCGACGCCTTCTACTCCATCGGCACGCCCCACAACGCCGACGCCTGGGCCGAAAACGAGGCCATCATGTCCGAGCGCGGCATCCGCGGCGCCATCTTCGAGCTCTCCGGCTTCACCGGCGGCTTCGGCATCCCCTTCGACCCCTACGCCGAGGAGGAGATCAGGAACAAGTCGTTCACCGTCTACGGCCAGTACGACATCCCCGTCCTCGACAACCGCCGCCGCTCCCTCTCGGTGGTCCCCGCCGTGGAGATCAACTTCAACAACGGCCGCACCCGCGTGTGGAACCTGGGCGCCGAAGTGCACTACGCCGACTCGTGGAAGGGGCTCCCCTGGACCGTCGACATGGCCGCGGGCTACCTCGACGTGCGGACCAAGCCCGTCTGGACGATGCTCTTCGAGCCGAGCCTCTCCACCGGCGACTTCAGCCTGGGCGGCACCTTCTACTACGCCACGCTCAACTCCTCCGACGCCTCGGGCAAGCAGGCCGAGCTGGACGAGCTCGACATCCCCGTGCAGATGTTCCTCGGCGTGGAGCCGATGGTCCGCCTCCACCGCAAGTTCGCGCTGGGGCTGCCGGTCCTCTGGAACAACCCCATGGTCGACGTGGACGACGACGAATGGACGACCGTCGCGCTCGCCGGACGCTTCTGGCCCACCGACGGCGCCTCGAGCGTCACCGCCCTGCGCTACCACAAGATCCACTCCGGTCCCGACTTCTGGGAATTCGCCTGGAGCCTCTCCTTCGAGTTCTAGGAAATCCCTCAGCAATGCTCAAAACGCCGGTTCCAAGCCGGCGTTTTCGTTTTTATGCGCCAAAGGAGCCTTGAATCCGCCTAATCCCCGGTTCGCCCCCCTTGCCGACAGATAGTTTTTTTTTACAACTATCATGCCGGAGACATTGGCGAATTCCCGCCGATTTCGGCGGGTAGCGAATGGCGAAAAAAGCGAAAAAACGGGTCATTCTCGTAGGCACCTACAGGGAAGGACAGCTCGAGGCCTGGACGGGGCTCTACAACTGGCCCCTCGGCCCCAACGACGAAATCTCGGAAACCGACGCCGCGCAAATCGGCGAACTCTGGCTCTTCAACGGCACCAAGGACCAGCGCAACTTCAAGGCCAAGTTCATCGGGACCAAGACCCGCGACGAACTCGTCCGCGACTACGGCTACCACGTCAAGGGCAAAGCACACGGCAACAAATACCTCCTCTTCAAGACCGAAAAGCTCTACGCGGGAGAGCCAGAAGCACCCGAAAAGGCCGACCGCGTCATTCTCCGCATCAAAGACTTCGCCACCTCGCGCTCCGTCCAGTGGCAACTCAAGACCTGGCTCCAGTCCCCCGACCGCAAAGACCCCGCGCTCGCCAAGTGCCTTCCGAAAATCGTCACCAAGCTCAAGCCCGAGCAGCTCCGCGTCTGCGAAGCGGCCATGCAGCTGAACTGTTTCGCGCTCACCCAGCCTCAAACGAGCGCCAACGACATCCGCGTCATCGAGCTCTTCGCCGGCGTCGGCGGATTCCGCATCGGATTGGAACGTGCATCGCGTTTTTATCGGACGGTCTGGAGCAACCAATGGGAGCCGGCGACCAAACGGCAGGACGCTTCCATCGTCTATCAGAACCGTTTCGGCGCCGAAGGACACTCCAACGAGGACATTTCCAAGGTCCCCGTGAACGAGATTCCCGCCGCGGACCTGCTGGTGGGCGGCTTTCCGTGCCAGGACTATTCGGTCGCGACGACGCTCAAGAACTCCGGCGGCATCGAAGGAAAGAAAGGCGTACTCTGGTGGCAGATTCACCGAATTCTCCGCGATTCCAAGAACCCGCCGAACTACCTCTTTCTCGAAAACGTCGACCGGCTGCTGAAATCGCCCGCTTCGCAACGCGGACGAGACTTCGCCATCATTCTGGCGTCGTTGGCCGATCTCGGCTACTGCGCGGAATGGCGCGTCATCAACGCGGCGGACTACGGAATGCCCCAGCGGAGACGGCGCACCTATATCGTGGCCTATCGCGAAAGCACGCCCCTGGCGGCCGAAGCGGAGAAGGCGTTCAAGAACAACCCCGAAAAGTGGCTTTTGAGCGACGGCGTCGTCGCCAAGGCATTCCGATGCAAAAAGGAAGCCAATGGGGCCGCGGACGATTTCGAAATCAAGGGCACGCTTCCCGAGGTCACCGCGAACTTCAACGCAAAAGGCGGCGACAGCCCGTTCCACGAAGCGGGAGCGATGGTGCGCCGCCGCGTCTGGACCTGCGAGGTCGAGCCGGCGTATAACGGCGCAAAGACCACGCTCGGGCAAATCGTCGTCGACGAATCGCAAGTTCCCGAGAACTTCTTCATCGACGGCGCCGCGCTCAAGGCCTGGCGCTATCTCAAAGGGCCGAAGTCCGAAACCCGCAAAACGGCGGAGGGCTTCGAATATCACTACACCGAAGGCGGCATGGCCTTCCCGGACGCGCTCGACAAGCCCTCGCGCACGATTATCACCGGCGAAGGCGGCTCCTCCCCGTCGAGGTTCAAGCACGTGATTCTCACGCCGAGCGGCCGCTACCGGCGTCTGACGCCTATCGAACTCGAACGTCTGAACATGTTCCCAGACAACCACACCGAAGGGGTCTCCGACGGCCGCCGTGCGTTCCTGATGGGCAATGCCCTGGTGACCGGCGTCATCGAAAAGATCGGGAGAGAATTGAAACGGAGGATTTAAGTCATGGCACAAGAACAATACGACGACACCAATCCAGAAAGCATTCTCGCACATGCCAGGTTATTGCTCGGCAAGTCTATGCACAATTTGTATCCTACAGTAAAATTGAAAGGCGGCAAAGGCGGTTTCGGCCAG
>CADBQJ010000230.1 GCA_902796785.1 Fibrobacter succinogenes | reverse complement strand
GCCGTCCCGAACGCGCCGAGCGCGCGGACGATCGAGTGCATGGGCAACTCCATCACCGCCGGCCTGGGCGCCGACGGCGTGGGCAGCGAGTACGCGCACGACAACACGCTCACCGCCTGGTGCGTGCAGACCGCGCTCAAGCTCGGCGCCGACTGGTCCGTGGTCGCCCACTCCGGCCAGGGGATGTACAAGAACCTCGACCAGTTCGGCGGCTACGCCGGCCAGACCGAATACGGCCACATCATCACGATGTACGACGAATACCAGTGGACGCACTACCCCGCCTGGTCGATCGTCCCGCCGCACGACTGGTCCTACAACGCCGCCTCCGCGCGCGAGCAGTGGCACTTCCGGGACGTCCCCGACGTCGCGATCTTCGCCATCGGCACCAACGACTTCATCAACATCTCGCAGAACTCCACCGTGGGGCTGATGACCGACGCGGCCGCGAAGCAGCAGGCGGTGGACGAATACCTCGCCGCGTTCAAGGCCAAGTACGCCGACTTCCTGAACTTCGTGCGGAGCAAGTACCCGAAGAACCGCACGACCATCTTCGTCCACGGGACGATCCTGAACGACGACGCCATGCAGTCCTACACGCTCGGCAACAACACCCTGCGCCAGCTGGTGGCCGAGCGGACCGCCGCGGGCGACGACCGGATCTTCTTCATCGACCCGGCGGGATGGCTGACGAAGGCCTCCGACTTCAGCGGCGACTGGACCCACCCCACGGCGGCGGGCCACCAGATCATCGCGAACAACGTCTCCGCCATCGTCAGGGAAAAGATGGGCTGGTAGGATTTCGACGTCCGGGGCATCGACATGAAGAGCTTCAAACCCTCGCTTCTCCCGCTCGCGGCCGCGTCGTTCCTGGCGATGGGCGCCCTGCTGGCCTGCGGCGACAGTTCCACCTCCTCCGGTCCGGCCGACCCGGGGCTCTCCTCGGCGAACGGCTCCGGCGATCCCGGCTTCTCCTCCGCGGGCGGCGATCCGTACAATCCGGGCGATCCCGGAACCGGCGGCACCTCCTCGGCCATCGGGACCTCCAGCGCGGCCGGCGGCGGCGGAGTCTCCTACGAGCAGGGGGACGTCCCCCCGAAGGCCGACTGGGTCGCCCCGACCTGCGTCGCCACGGGCTCCGAAATCCCGGCGAACGACCCCTGCGTGCTCTACTTCGGCCGCTGGGACCGCGCCACCGTTCCCGAAAGCCCCACGGCCAGCTGGAGCGGTGCCCACATCCGTCTGAAGTTCAACGGCACGGGCATCTCCATCAAGATGACCACCAACTCGGAACAGGGATACCTCAAGCAGATCGACGGCGGCGAACTGGTCAAGCTCGACGTCGACGAATCCGCGTCCGCGACCGTTCCGCTCTTCTCCGGCCTGCCCGCGGGCGAGCACGAACTGACCTTCTACCGCCGCAGCGAGGGCTCGTTCGGGATGTTCTCCGTCCAGGGCTTCGTCGTCGAGGGCGGGACCATCGTCGTCCCCAACGCGCCCAGCTCGCGCATGATCGAATGCATGGGCAACTCCATCACCGCCGGCTTCGCCGCGGACGCCCCGACGAATTCGCTGGAGACGAACAACACCATCACCGCCTGGTGCGTGCAGACGGCGATGAAGCTCGGCGCCGAATGGTCGGTCGTGGCCCACTCCGGACAGGGGATGTACATCAACCTCAACGGAACGGGCACCCAGGAGCCCAACAGCGACCACATCGCCACGATGTACGACGAATACCAGTGGATGCACTTCCCCACCTGGTCGGGCGTCGCGCCCCACAACTGGCAGTACAACTCCTCCGGGAACCGCGTTCCGTGGGACTGGTCCGTGGTTCCCGACGTGGCCATCTACGCCATCGGCACCAACGACTACATCAACCCCGATCCTTCGGACCTGGCGCAGTTCAACGCCCTCTTCAAGGCGAAATACAAGGACTTCATCAAGAACGTCGTCCGTCCGCACTATCCCAGCGAACGGACCACCATCTTCCTCCACGGCATCGTGCTGCCCGACGAATGGACGCCCCACCACAAGTGGGACACCGCCAACCGCAACCTGGAAGAGCTGGTGGCCGAACTGAACTCCGAAGGCGACGACCGCGTCTTCGCGATCAATCCCCGTCCCACCTACTCCAACGTCGACTCCTGGCTGGCCGACGGCAACGTCGACTTCAACGGCGACCGCACCCACCCCTCCGCGGGCGGTCACCAGATTCTCGCCACGAAGGTCTCCGCCATCGTCAGGGAGAAGATGGGCTGGCAATAGCGCTTCGATTTTCGCTGCCGGGGGAAGACGAACGCCGGGGCCGGACGGTCCCGGCGTTCCGCTTGGGCCGCGGAGGGGCCTCCGGCGCCCCGTTTGGTATCTTTAGGGGCCGATCACCTCGGACGGAGAACCCATGGGCGAACAACGCGGATTCCGGCCCCTTCCGGCCCTCGGGCGCCGCGCCCTCCTCTGCCTCGCGCTCGCCGCCGCGGGGGCGTTCCACGCGTCCGCCGCGCCGCTCGCCTCGGCCGCCCGCCGGCTCCCCTCCTCCCCCGCCGACACCGTGGAGATCTACGCCTTCAAGGTGGAGTTCGCCTTCGAGGACCCCGACAACTCCCTCACCACCGGCCGCGGCGTCTTCGACTCCGACGCCGACACCTCGCGCGGGAACTACTCGCTCGACCCGCAGGGGGCGCGCCGCACCAACGCCTACTGGGAGAAGCAGTTCCAGTTCGTCTCGCACTGGTTCTCGACCGTGAGCCGCGGCAAGCTGGCCGTGCGCGCCAAGGTCTTCCCCGCGGACGGCTCGGCCTACCGCCTGGAAAAGGCGATGATCGACTACAACCGCACCACGCGGCGGAGCGACGAGAAGACCGCGCAGTTCGACAGCTCGCGCGCCGTGGACTACCTGCGCTTCGCGCGCGACGCGATCCGCGCGGCCGCGGCGGCGAAGAACTCCCCCTTCGACGAGCCGCTCCCCTCGGGCGGGCGCACCCACCGCCTCTTCATGATCGTCCACGCCGGGGCCTCGCGCCTGATCGACGGCGGCTCGCTCGGCACGCGCTACGCCGACACGCCCGGCGACTTCTCCGACGCCTGGATCGACCGCGGCTCCTTCTCCTGGCTGCGCGACGACGAGGAGGCCGCGGGCGACACGCTCGGCGTGGTCCTCGCCGGAAAGGCGGTCGACACCGTCGCGGGCGTGATGGTGGTCAGCGAGACCGCCTCGCAGGACGGCGTCAACTGGGGCATCCAGGGCGAGATGGTCCACCAGGTGGCCCGCGCGATCGGCCTCCCGATGACCTACGACGCCACGAAGGGGATCTCCCGCGTCGGCTGGTTCGACATGCTCGACTTCGCGGGCTACAGCGCGGCGCACGGCTTCCTGCCGGTCTACCCCGACCCGTGGGCCCGCACGGTCCTGGGCTGGGACGAGGCGACGACCGCGGTCCCCGACTCCGACGGGACGAGCGCGACCTACCGCCTGCGCGCCGTCTCCGACACGACTCCCGGCGGAATCCGCGTCCTGAAGGTGCCGCTCTCCGGCGGCGAATACCTGCTGATCGAGAACCGCCAGCGCAGCGCCGACGCGAAGGGGCGCGTGACCGTCGTCACCGACCGCGTCTCCCGGACCGTCCCCGCCGACAGCCTCGACAGGATCTTCCTCGACTCGCTCTGCGACGCCTGGGGGCGGAACTGCAAGAAGAACTCGGCCAAGGCCTCGGGCGTCCTCCTCTCCGCCTCCTCCTACGACGCCGCGCTTCCCGCCTCGGGGATCGCGGTCTGGAAGGTGAACGACTGGTACGTCGACCGCGTGCTCCGCTACGGCTACGTGAACGCCACGCAGGAGGGCGGCCTGGGCGACAAGTACCTCGGCGTGCAGCTGCTCGAGGCCGACGGCTCGCTCTCCATCGGGCGCGAGTTCACCGACTCCTACGGGCAGGCCGCCTACGACTACGGCTCGGGCTCGGACCTCCTCCCGCACGTCTCGTGGAACGCGCGCACGGGGAAGCGCGACACCGCGCTGGCCGTCGTCCCCTACGGCTACGCCGGCACCGGCAGCTCGAACAACGGGAAGACGCACATCGTCGTCTCGGCGGCCATCCCCGAAAACGCGCGGCGCGAGAAGACGGCCAGCGCCTTCTCGGGCGACTCGCTGCTCAACTTCGGCGCGAACGAGATCGAGGTGACGGTCGACTGGCGCGGCGCGCGCCCCCGCTCCGGGAAGTTCCCCGTCGAGGTCCCCCCGAACTCGGCGCCCCGCGCCCTGGCGCTCGTCCCCGCCCCCGCGTCCGCCGCGGAGAAGGCGCTGGTCGCGCTGGGCGACCGGGGCCACGTGCAGCTCTTCGACGCGCGCGGCGAGGCGCTGGTCGGCGTCGCCGACTCCGTGGCGGTCCGCGCGGGCTACGATTCGGTCACGATGCTCGTCGACGACCGCGCGCTCGGCGACTCCGCCGCGCTCCCGGTCCACTCGCTCGGGCTGCCGCCCGCCGGCGGCGTTTCGCTCGCGACCTCCGCCGACGGCGGGGTCTTCTCGCTGCACCGCTCCGGGAAGCGCGGCGCGCTGCGCCTCTCCGCGCTCCGCTCCCCGGCCTCCCCGGGCGACTCGCTCTGGACGACCGTCGACGTCCCGACCTCCGCGACCTTCGGGCCGATGGTCTTCGACGGCGCCGTCTGGGTCGCCTCGGCCGACTCGCTCTGGCGCGTCGCCCCCGACGGCGCGTCCGTCCGCGGGTGGCGCTGGCCCTCGGGCTTCTCAGCGCAGGCCCTCGCCGCCGCGCCGCACTGCGGCGAGCGGAACCGGCCCGCCCCGCTCGCCGTCGGCGACGGCGGCTCGGTCGCGGCGCTCCTCGACGAAAAGACCGAACTCCTCGTCGCGCCGATCGTCCCCGCCGGCTCCGGGAAGCCCGCGCAGTTCTGGCGCCTGGTCGTCTCCGACTTCGACGCCGACGGCGTCGACGACGCCTTCCTCCTCGGCTCCCACGGCGATGCCGCCTTCGTCGGCCTCGCCGACGGCAGGCTCCTCTCGCCGCTCCGCCGCTACCCGCGCGGCCGCGAGGGGACCGTCGCCGCGCCCGGGAAGATCCTCTACCACGACCTGACCGACCCCGCGGTCGGCGACCTCGACGGCGACGGCCGGCCCGACGTCGCCTTCGTCGGCCACAACGCCCTCTTCGCCGTCGACGCGAACAACGAGCCCCTCGACGGCTTCCCCTTCCGCTACAACTCCCCGCTCCTCGAAGGACACCTCCTGGCCGCTCCCTTCGTCCCCGGCGACATCCACTCCTCGCCGCTCTTCGCCGACGTCACCGGCGACGGCGCGCCCGAGCTGCTCTCGGCCACCCCCGCGGGGCTGCTCTACGCCGTCGGGAAGGACGGCAGGCCCGTCTCGCAGTCCATCGGGGCCGCCCCCGTCGCGCTCTCCGGCGGCGCTCTCCGGCGCCAGGGCGACTGGCCGCTCGCGATCGGCTCGCTCTCCATCGACGACTCGCTCCGCCATCCCTGGATCCGCCTCGAGGCCGGCCAGGCCGACAGCCTCTCCGGCCTGGAGATCTACGGGCTGGGCTACGACCGCCTCTACGGCTGGAGCCTCCCGAAGGGCAGGGCGAACGCCAACTCCTGGACGGGCGTCTGCGGCGGCGGGGCCCGCACGTGCCGGTTCGACGCCGCGGCCCTCTCCGGAACCCCCTCCCCGGCCGAGGCGAAGATCCTCTCCTTCCGCCTCTTCCCCTCCCCGCTCAAGACGCCGCGCGGCAGCCTGCGCGTCGAGCTGGGCGACGAGGCGGCCTCGGCCCGCGTGCGCGTCCTCGACGTCGCCGGAGCGGTCGTCTTCGACGAAACCTGGGAGGACCTGCGCAAGGGGATCAACCGGATCCACGGCGTCGACTTCTCGGCGCTCGGGACCGATGTCTACTCCCTGCGCCTGGACGTGAAGTTCAAAAACGGAAAGCGCGCGACCAAGTGGACGCGCGCGGCCGTGATCCGGTGATTCCGGGACCCGGCGACGGACGACGCCTCAGGAATTTCCCTGGTAGAGCTTCGG
>CADBQJ010000229.1 GCA_902796785.1 Fibrobacter succinogenes | reverse complement strand
CGATGGTGTATCCTTCGGCCACGAAGACGACGTCGGTCGCCTGGTCCTGCGGATAGTAGTCGCGAATGACGGAGAGGGTGCCGACGTCCTGCGCGGCGGCGGAAGAGAGCGCGCCGAGCGCGAGAATCGCGGAGAAAATCGTCTGAAGCCGTTTCATGGCGCCCCATCCTGGTTTCGTCGAATCGGCCAGCGGCCCATCTCCCTCATGATACCATTTTCCCGCGCGGACAGCGAAACGTAAAGCGAACTATTGCCCTCGCGGTCGGGGCTGGGGACGACGATCGTGAAGGTCGCGGAGTCCTGGAGGAGCGTCCCGCCGCTCAATTCGCCGTCTCCTTCGTCGAAATCGGCGTGCAAAACGCCCGGATGGGGGAAGGAATCGCGGAAAATGGGCTTTCCGGAGGCGTCGGAGGCCTCCCATTGCCAGAATCCGTCGAACGCGGGCGGATCGGGCAGACGGCGCGGCAAGGCGAAAAGGCCGCGGATGGGCTCGCTCTCCCGCAGCTCGACCCGCCCGGCCCCGTCGCCGGTCCGGACCCAGAGGAAGGAGAGCTGCCAGGCGACCCGTTCGCGGGCTGCGCTCCCCTTTTCCAAGGCGGAGTCGGCGGAGAGAGCGCGTTCTTCCCGCGTTTCCCCTTCCGGGGCGGCGTCGCGCGGGAGCGACGGAGCGCAGGCGGCGCAGCAGAGCGCGGCCAGCGCGAGGAGGAGCGAGGCGTTCCGGCTCATCGGACCAGCCATTTTTCGGGGCTTTTCCAGCGATTGGCCAGAAGCGCGAAGGAGAGCGCGGCGAGCGCGAAGAAGAGGAGGGCGGGAAGCCACGGGCGGTCGGGCCGGAGGATCGCGAGCGTCTGGAGGAGCCCCACCGACCCCAGCACGAGCAGCAGGAGCTTGGCGGCGGCGGCGCGGAGCGTCCTCCCGGTCAGCGAGAGGAAGGCGCCGAAGGCGGCGCAGAAGGCGTAGAGCGCCAGCAGGGAGAACAGCGCGGGCAGGACGGCGCCGGCGGAGAAGTCCGCCTCGCGGCGCAGGAGCAGCCAGGCCCAGAGGCACTGGAGCGCGCCGAGCGCCGCGACCGGGAGCAGCGCGACCAGGAGCTTGGCGCAGAGCAGGCGCTCGGCGCGCAGGGGCAGCAGCCGCAGGAGCTCGAGCTCGCCGCGGTCGCGCTGGTAGGCGAAGAGGTCGACCAGCAGCCCCATCTCCAGGACCAGGGCCGCGCAGCCGAAGTCGAGCAGTTCGTTGCCGGCGGGCAGGACCGCGCCGCCGTTCGAGAAATCGACCGTCCGGCCGACCGAGAAGAGGAGCGCGGGCAGCAGCGCGATCAGCCAGCTGCGCAGGTCGCGGGCGATTTCGCGCCATTCGAGCAGCATCAGCGTCTTCACGGCTCCCTCCCCCACAGTTCGGAAAGCGGGACCGGTCCGACGGACTTCACGGGAAGGCCCGCCTCGAGCAGCGCGCGGAGAATCGGGTTCCGGTCCTCGTCGGGCGACCAGTCGGAGACGCACGGCGCTCCGGCGGGAATCCGCGCGCCCGCGTCCAGGCGGCGCGGCCAGAACGCGGCCAGGCAGGCGGCGACTTTCTCTTCGGGCGCGTCCACCGCGAGCCGCCAGGGCCGCGCGGTCTCGCGCGGGGCCACTTCGCGTGCGATCGTCCCCTCCTTCAGCAGCAGGGCGCGGTCCACCGCCTGCTCCAGCTCGTCCAGCTGGTGGCTCGAGACCAGGATCGCCGCACCGCGTTCGGCCTCCTCGCCGAGGATCGACCAGAAGACGCGCCGCGAGGCGGGGTCGAGCGCGGAGGTGGGCTCGTCGAGGAGAACCAGGTCCGGGGAATGCTGCAGCGCCCGCGCGACGTGGAGCTTCTGCAGGTTGCCCGTCGAGAGCCGCTCCACGGGGGCGGACGGGTCGAGGTCGAGCCGCTCGCAGAGCTCGCGCCGGCGCGCGGCGCAGTCGCGGGGATAGAAGCGCGCGAAGGCGGCGAGCCACTCCCCCGCCCGCAGCGAGCGCCAGCAGAGCGGCGAGGAGACGAGCGCGCCCAGCGCGGGGTTGCCGCAGAGCGGGCCGCCGTCCGCGCGGCGGACGGTCCCGGAGCGGGGCTTCAGCAGCCCGGTCATCAGCCGGAGCAGCGTCGTCTTGCCCGCGCCGTTGGCCCCCACCAGCGCGGCGATCTCGCCGGAGCGGACCTCGCAGCCGAGCCCGCGCAGCACGTCGCGCCCGCGCTTCCCGTATCCGAAGACCAGGCCTTCGGCGACGAGCGCGGCGCCGTTCATCCCGACACCTTCGCCCGTTCGAAGAGCAGGTCGGGCACCTGGGTCGAGGCGTAGGGATCGGCGTAGGAGTCGCCCACGCCCTCGATTTCGCGGAGCATGCGGAACCAGTCGCCCGAAACGGTGACCTGGTCGACCGGGCGGACGATCTCGCCGCCTTCCACGAGGAACCCCTGCACGCCGATGCTCAGCTCGCCGGAGAGGGCGCTGCAGCCGGTGGCCCCTTCGAGCTTGGTCACGAAGAGCATGCGGGGATGGCGCGCCATCAGCTGCGCGCGCGTTTCGGAGCCGCGGTCCACGATCAGGTTGCGGAAGGAGGTGCCGGCGGCGCCGGAGCAGCCGCGCGAGCCGTTGCCGGTCGGCCGGGCGCCTTCGCGGGCCGCCGATTCCAGGCAGTGGAGCCACTCCTTCAGGATCCCCTTCTCGATCGGGACGATCGGCCGGGTCGGAACCCCCTCGGAGTCGAAGAGCCGCGAGCCGGAGAGGTCCATGCGGTGCGGGTCGTCGCGCAGGGTCAGCAGTTCCGAGGCGATGCGCTCGCCCGTCTTGCCCGCCAGGCGCGACTGCCCCTTCTGCGCCGCGAGCGCGTGGAGCGACGAGCCGTACATCCCCATCAGCGCGCCGGCGATCCGGTTTTCGAATAGAATCGGCCATTCGCCGCTCTCCACGGGCTTCGCGCCGAGCAGCGAGCGTCCGCGCTCCACCGATTCGACGGCCAGGAGCTCCGCGTCGAGCGCCTCGGGGCCGCGCCGCACGAGGGTGCGCACCCCCATCTTCGTCTGTCCGTTCCGGGAGAGGACCACGCCCAGCCCGGCGGCGACGGTGGTGACGCGCCGCGAGAAGGTGACGCCGTTGGAGTTGAGGAAGAGCGAGCGGAAGAGCGTCTTCTCGGCGCCGAGCTCGGGGATTTCCTCGATCTCGTCCGAGAGCTCGCGCACGCGGCGGTCGAGCGCGGCGGAGAACTTCTCGAGCTCCGGAAGGCCCAGCGACTCGACGGCGGGGTCGGCGAGGACGGGCTCGGGCGCGGACGGCGCCTCGGGCTTCGGCAGCTCGACCGGCATCGGGTCGGCGAGGAAGGTGTGGTCCCAGGCGTCGCGGACCATCCGCTCGATCGCCGGGCGCGTCAGGCGGCCCGTGGAGGCGTAGCCGGGGCGGCCGTCGCGGAAGATCCGGATCCCCAGGCCGCGGTCGTTCTGCAGGCGGAGCTGGTCCGCCTTGCCGCCGGCGAAGTCCACCCCCTCGGAATCGGTCCGCGTGCAGACCAGGTCCCAGCCGTCGGCCCCGAGGCCGCGGGCCAGCGAGGCCAGGAGTTCCGCGGCCGATTCCATCGTCGTCGTTTCGTCGCTCATCGTCCGCCCACCAGGATTTCGTCCACCTTGATCGTCGGCTGCCCCACGGTCACCGGCACGTAGCCGCTCGAGGCGCCGCAGATGCCGCTCGCCAGCTCCAGGTCGTCGCCGACCATCGAGATCAGCGGGAGGATTTCGGGCCCCTTGCCGATCAGCGAGGCGCCGCGCACCGGTTCCGCGAGCTTGCCGCCCCGGATGCGGTAGCCCTCCTCCACGGCGAAGTTGAACTCGCCGGTGGCGGGATTGACCGAGCCGCCGCCCATCTTGCAGGCGTAGAGCCCCTCGCCGGCGGAGGCGAGCATTTCCGAAAGCGGGCTCGTCCCGGGGGCGATGTAGGTGTTGCGCATCCGGGCCACGGGGGCCAGCGCGTAGGACTGGCGCCGCGCGGAGCCGGAACGGGGCACCCCGACCTCGGCCGCGCCGATCCGGTCGGAGAGGTAGGTCTTCAGCACGCCGTTCTCGATCAGGACGGTCCTTTGCGTCGGCGTTCCCTCGTCGTCCACGGGGAGCGAGCCCCAGACGCCCGGGAGCGTGCCGTCGTCGATCGCCGTCAGGCAGGAGTGGGCGATCTTCTCGCCCAGCTTTCCGCCGAAGGCCGAGGCGTTCTTGCGGACCGACTCGGTTTCGAGCGGATGGCCGCAGGCCTCGTGGAAGATGACCCCGCCGAAGCCGTTGCCGATCACGACGGGCATCTTCCCGCCCTCGACGTATCCGGCGCCCAGCATCCGGAGCGCCTG
>CADBQJ010000228.1 GCA_902796785.1 Fibrobacter succinogenes | reverse complement strand
CCCGGGCGACTCCGCCCTCTCCCCCGCCGACGCCGCGCCCGCCGCGCCCGGAAAGTCCGCCGCCAACCTCGACACGCTCCACCGGTTCGACGTCACGCTCGGCGCGGGCGTCTTCTTCCTCGACTTCGGCGACCGCCGGCGCTTCAACGACCAGCTGAACGCCTACGCCGCCGACGCGAAGAAGTCCGCCGCCACGCGCGCCGACTCGCAGGCGATCTCCACGGTCCGGTTCCAGAACGCCGACCTCTCCTTCCCCGTGCGGCTGGGGCTGCGCTGGAACCCCCTGGAATGGCTCTCGCTCGGCGGCGGCGCGGAGTGGACCTGGCACGAGCAGGACGCGCTCCTGCTCCGCCGGAACGGCTACACCAGCTTCAAGTACGGCATGCAGACGTGGGCCCTCTTCGCCGAACTCTCGGTGGCGATCCCGAAGGAGTTCCTCACCATCGACGGGGGCGACGGGCTGCGCCTGGCCGTGCGCCGCTACTGGCTTCCCGCGAGCTACCTGGTGGCCGAATGGGACGGCCGCTCGCGCCGTCTCTGGGCCGACGCCGACCCCGCCGGGGCGGGCTGGGGGCTGCTCCTGGGCTCGGAATTCGCCCGCACCGGCCCCTTCCGCGCCGGTTTCGCCCTCCAGTGGCGCTCGATCGAGGCCAAGTCCGGCCAGAGCTGGCGGAAAATCCTCCCCGACGGCGACGCGAAGGGCCGCGCCAAGTGGTCTTTGGGCGGCATCGGCGCCGAATTCGTCCTCTCCTGGGGCGCGTTCCCGAAAGTCGTCGACCGCGTCCCGGAAGCGGCCGCCGGCGACGAGGGGCCCGCCCCCTCGGCGACCCTCCCCGTTTCCGAAAGCGAACGGGCCGAACGGGCCGGGCAGTCCTCCGCCTTCTCCGAAACCGCCCCCTCCGAAGAGCCCGAACAGACGCCCGAAACGGCCCCGGAAAACGCCCCGACGGCCTCCGAAGCCGGCGCCGCCGCGATCGAAGCGGTTCCCTCCCCCGCTCCCGCCGAAAAGAAGGCCGCGGAGCCTCCCGGAGGCCGAAAACCGGAAAATTTCTAGATTTCTCCCGCTTCCCGAAAACCCACGAAGGTCGTCATGTCCTACCTCAAATTCCCCACTCAAGTTCCCATCGAAGGCGTCCCCCTCTTCTCGCAGGGCAAGGTCCGCGAGATGTACGATCTGGACGAATACTTCCTGATGGTCGCCTCCGACCGCATCAGCGCCTTCGACGTCGTCCTCCCCACCCGCCTGCCCGGCAAGGGGAAGATCCTCAACCAGCTCTCCGTCTTCTGGTTCAGGGAACTGGGCATCCCCAGCCACTTCGTCACCGACGTCCCCGAAGAGTACCCCGAAGTCCTGCGCCCCTGGGCCGACGAGCTCCGCGGCCGCTCGATGCTGGTGCGCAAGGCCCGCCGCTTCGACGTGGAATGCGTGGCGCGCGGCTACCTGGTCGGCTCCGGCTGGAAGGACTACCGGAAGACCGGCGCCGTCTGCGGCCACAAGCTGCCCGAAAACCTGAAGCTCTGCTGCAAGCTCGACCCGCCGCTCTTCACCCCCGCCGCCAAGAACGACGTGGGCCACGACGAGAACATCGACCTCGAGCGGATGGCCGGCATGGTCGGGAAGCGGACCGCCGAAGAGCTCCGCGACAAGACCCTCGACATCTACTCCCGCGCCCGGACCTACGCCGGCGAACGGGGCATCATCCTGGCCGACACCAAGTTCGAGTTCGGCCTGATCGACGGCAAGCTCTGCCTGATCGACGAAGTGCTCACCCCCGACAGCTCGCGCTACTGGCCGGGCGACAAGTACGAGGAAGGGCGCAACCAGGAGAGCTTCGACAAGCAGTTCCTGCGCGACTGGCTCGAAACCCTCGACTGGAACAAGGAATACCCCGGTCCCGAAGTGCCCGCCGACGTCGCGAAGAAGACGCTCGACAAGTACGTCGAAATCTACCGCCGGCTCGTCGGCCGCGATCCCGAACTCTAGGCCCGGAGGCAGGCATGTCCACCGCATTCTTCTCCGTCGCGGACGCCCGCGGCATCGAAGTCCCCGCCAAGGCCCTCTCCGCGAAGGGCTGGCGCGTCCAGGCCGACGGCGCCGCCTTCGAGGCGCTCGAAAAGGCCGGCGTCGCCGTCGCCAAGACCGCGCTCTCCGCCGCCTCCAAGGCCGACGTCGTCGTCGCCAACCTCCCCCTCGAGGGGCTCTCGGAAAAGGTCGCCTCCCAGGTCGCCTCGCGCGAGGCGCTCGTCCGCAAGCTGGCCACCGGCGCGAAGAAGCGCCCCGTGGTCACCTCCCCCGGCCAGTACGCCGAACTGGCGGCCTGCGCCGGCGAAGGGGTCTCCGACGAGCTCTGCCGCCGCTGGGCCGCGCTGGCCGTGCGCCACCTGGCCGCCTACGCCGACGCGCTCGACGTCGCGCTCTCCCGCGAAGTGCTGGGCGAAGAGGTGCTCCACCTCAGCTACACCGCCGGCGTGCCGCTCCGCTACGGCGAAAACGGCCACCAGAAGGCCCTCTTCTACAAGGAGGAGAGCTGGACCGAGAGCTCGCTGGCCAACGCCCGCCAGCTGCACGGCAAGGAACTGAGCTACAACAACATCGTCGACGCCGACGCGGCGCTGGAGATGATGCGCGAGTTCTCCGGGCAGCCCGCCGTGGCCATCATCAAGCACCTCAACCCCGCGGGCCTGGCCACCGGCCGCACCCTCGAAGAGGCCTTCGAAGCCGCCTGGAGCGGCGACCCCGTGTCGGCCTACGGCTCGGTGATCGCCTGCTCGCAGAAGGTGGACCTCGCCACGGCGCTGCGCCTCAAGGGCCGCTTCGTCGAGATCCTCCTGGCCCCCGGCTTCGACGCCGACGCGCTGGAATTCCTCCGCGGCAAGAGCAAGGACATCCGCCTGCTCGAAATCGACAGCGTGGAGGCCCCGCGCCCCTGCCCCGTCTACAAGCACGTGATCGGCGGCATGCTCGCCCAGGACCGCGACGTCGACACGATCAAGGAATGGAAGTGCGTCACCAAGACCCCCTTCCCCAAGGAGAAGGAGGCGCTCGCCCGCTTCACCTGGGTGGTGACCAAGTACACCAAGTCGAACGCGATCGTCATGGGGATGGAATACGCCCCCGGCTGCTTCAAGGTGATGGGCCTCGGCCCCGGCCAGCCCAACCGCATCGACTCCAACCTCCGCCTCTGCCAGCCCCGCGTGCGCGACAACGTGGCCCGCATGGAGCTGCCCGAAGGGACGGACCTCGGGGAATACACCCACAAGGTCTTCTCCGAGCTGGTGATGGGCTCCGACGCCTTCTTCCCCTTCTCCGACAACGTGGACGCGGCCGCCGACGCCGGCGTCAGGATGATCGTCCAGCCCGGCGGCGCCAAGCGCGACGAGGAGGTGATCGCCCGCTGCGACGAACTGGGCGTGGCGATGATCTTCACCGGCATGCGCCACTTCCGCCACTGACCGAAGGGGTTCCGGGATGGAGCTTTCCGCCGCGCAGCAGATCCAGCTCTTTCGCAGCAGCCGCGCGCTGCTCGAATCGCTCCGCAAGGGCAAGTCGGCCCATGCGCGCGACGCGGCGTGGAACGCCTTCTCCTCGGAACTGCTCGGCGGCGGCGTGCCCGACCTGGCGGCGCGCGGCGCGGTCGCGGCCCTCAGGGCCCGTCTGGCGCGCGTCGAAAAGGAGGGAACTCCCCCGCTGCGCCAGCTGCACCAGGTGGAGCGCGAGATCGTCTCCACCGAGGCCTGGGGCCTCCTCCTCGACTCGGTCCGCCTGGGGCTGATCGACGGCCGGAACACCGACGACATCCTGGAACAGACCGCGCAGCGCTACGCCTGCCCGGTGCAGCGCAGCGGCCTGGAACAGGCGCTGGCCCGCAACTGGAACCGCATGCTCTCCTCCGAAACGCCGAGCGGACTGCTTCCCAGCTAGGAGCCGACCATGCGCCCCCGCCACGCGCTACTTCTTCTCCCCCTTCTCGCCGCCCCCGTCCGGGCGGCCGTCGAGTTCGTCGAAGAGGAGACCGAGCTTCCGGCGGCGGCCTCCCCCGCCGCGACGGAAACCGCCGTCCCCGCGGGCGCGCAACCCTCCGCTCCGCAGGCCTCCCCCGCTCCTGAACCGCAGCCCGCGCAGGCGCAGGCCGCCCTTGGCGCCGAACCCGCCCCTGGCGCGGAACCCTCGAGCCCGCAAACCGACCCCGGCGCGGAATCCACCTCCGGCGCTTCACCCGTCCCTGGCACGCAGACCGCCGGCACGACGCCCGACCCGGGCGCGCAGGCCGCCTCTGGCGCCGCCGAACCCGACCCGGGCGCGGAACCCGCCGGCGCGCCGAACGCCATGACGACCGCGCCGGACAGCCTCGCGTCGCAGTGCGGCGCGCCCGGCGAAACCATGGTCCCGCTCCGGACGACGCTCCTGATCGCCATCCCCGCGGCGCTGCTCCTCGCCCTCTTCGGCTTCCTCGCGGGCGGCAGCGTCATCCCGTAGAAAGACGCCTCTTCTCCGACGAACAACGAAAAAGGGACGCCGAGGCGGCGTCCCTTCGAGTTTTTCCGGAAAGGTCCGGCTACGGCACCTTGGAGCGCATGTAGCCGAACTTCTTGGTGACGACCACGCTGTTCTGGAGCACGGCGCGCTGCCAGGTGTAGACGTTGACGCCCTCATTGGGCGTGCCGTCGGGATTGAAGGCGGTGGCCGGAACCTTGTAGTCGTTGATGACGTTGTCGCGGCAGGCAGAGAGCACCACCTGGTCGGCGATGTTGCTCATCGGGCAGGGGCCGAGAGGCGCCACGCTGCCGTCGGCCACGCAGTCCACGCCGTCCAGCTTGAGCTTCTGGCACATCGTCTTGGCCTGTTCCTTGAAGAAGCCGCGCATCATGTAGACGCCGGAGGCGATGTGGCGGCCGTTCTGGTCGATCGGGACGAAGTAGACCATCAGGTCGAGGACCAGCGAACCGGAATTCGGGTCGCGCACGACGTATTTCACGACGTCCGTTTCAGAGAGGTAGCCGGAGGCCTTGTTGATGCAGTTGCCCAGGTGGTCGAAGATGTAGAGTTCGTATTCCACCGGGAAGACGCCCGCCTGCCGGTCGGCGACGGACCAGGAGTCGAAGCCTTCGATGTTGCCGAGGTCAACGACCAGCTCCAGGCCGATGCCGGCGGTGGTGCTGAGCACGCGGGCGATTTCGTCGTTGTTGGCGTCATTGACGAGACCGCCGTTGACGCCACGGGTCTGGCCGTGAACCAAGCCGGTCGGGTCGGTGCTGGGGTTGTTCTGGATGAGTTCGTAGGTGTCGCCGGCGGTCTTGGCCATCAGCCACATCGTGTTGCTCTTCATGTAGTCGGGCATGTTCGCGATGGCCGTTTCGTTGTCGGGCAACGCGCCGGCGTTGGCGGCCTGGTTGGCGGGATCCTTGACGTTGATGTTGATGACGGGACCGGGCTTACCGCCCTTGCTGCCGCCGGCGTAGACGCCTTCCTTCTTCTGCAGGCCGATTTCGTTCACGTCGACCGTCGCTTCGGAACGGCCGCGGCAGAAACCGGAATACTGGGCGAAGGTCTCTTCGTCGAAGGTGACGGGAATCGGGGAAATCAAGCGGTCGTGGTTCTTGAACTGGGTGATGAAGAAGTTGTTGTCGCCGGAGGTGGAGCCGGGGCAGCTGGCCATCACGCCGTTGATGGTGATGTTGCAGCCCGTGCCATCGCCGCCCGCCTGTGTGCGGGAGCCCCAGTGGGTGCCGGTGGCGGGCCAGCCGGCGCGCGAGGCGAAGAGGCCGAGGAAGCCGGCGTCCTTGAATTTCTGCCAGTTGTCGGCTTCCCACGTGTAAGTCTGCCCATTGTATTGCGAATGGGTATTGTCGCTGAAAAGCCAGTCGACGAAGGTGTCCTGCCAGGCAAAGGGCTGGTTGGCAAGGCCGCCGT
>CADBQJ010000227.1 GCA_902796785.1 Fibrobacter succinogenes | reverse complement strand
GTTCATGTTTTCCATTTTCGCGCCTCCGGAGGAGCCTTGCGGGCGGGTTTCGAAAAGCGCCCCAAAGATAAGAATTCTAAACTTTGGTCACCACCCTTTTCCCGAAGGCCCGCCCGTGCTCCGAAAGCCCTCGCTTCCCGACGCCGAAACGCTGCGCAAGCGGATCCCCGCGCGCGTGCTCGACGTGGCCCGCGCGGTCGAGGAGGCCGGCGGCGAGTGCTACCTGGTGGGCGGCTGGGTGCGCGACGCCATGCTGGGCGTCCCCTCGAAGGACCTCGACGTGGAGGTCCACCGCCTCTCCGCGGAGGCGCTCTGGAGCCTGCTGGAGCGGTTCGGCAGGCCGAGCGCCGTGGGCCGTTCCTTCGGCATCGTCCTGATGAGGATCGGCGGCGAGGAGATCGACTTCGCGCTCCCGCGGACCGAGCGGCGCGTCGGGAGGAGCCACCGCGACTTCGACGTGGACGTCGACCCGTGGATGGGATTCGCCAGGGCCTCCGCCCGGCGCGACTTCACCGTCAACGCCATGGGGCTGCGCCTTCCGTCGATGGAGCTCCGCGACCCGCACGGCGGCGCCCGCGACCTGGCGGAGGGCGTGCTGCGCCACGTGGGCCCGGCCTTCGGCGAGGATCCGCTGCGCGCGCTGCGCGGCGCCCAGTTCGCGGCCCGCTTCGGCATGGCGATCGCCCCGGAGACCGTCGAGGTCTGCGCCGAGCAGGAGCTGGGCGACCTCTCCGTGGAGCGGATCGACGGCGAGTTCCGCAAGATGCTCCTGCGCGCCGACCGCCCCTCCGTCGGGCTGGAGGCGCTCAAGGCGATGCGCCAGCTGCGGGCCTTCCCCGAGCTGGACCTGCCCGGGGAGCGCTGGCGCGCCGCGCTGGAGTTCTGCGACCGGGCGGCGGCGCGCAGGGACGCGCTGCCCGAACCGGAGCGGACCGCCCTGATGTTCTGCGCGCTCTGCTCCGAGCTCGCGCCGGAAGAGGCCCGCTCGCTCCTGGCGCGGATCACCCGCGACCTGGCCGCGGCCGAGACCGCGCTGGCGCGCCTGGAGCTTCTGCCGGAACTGCGCGAGTTCGCGCGGGCGCCCGAAGCGGCCGGCGCCGCGGACGAAGCCGCCGGCCGCTTCGGGCGGCCCTGGGTCCGGCGCCTGGCGCTGAGGACCCCGATCCCGACCGCGCTGGCCCTCCTCTCCGCGCTGCCAGGCGCCGGACCCGCCCCCGGCGCGGAAAAGCGGCTGGAGACCCTCGCCGCCGCCGCCGGCGTGCTCCAGGGCCCCCCGGTCCCCCTGCTCCAGGGCCGCGACCTGGTCTCCCTCGGAATCGCCCCCGGTCCGGCCATGGGCGAGCTCCTCAAACGGGCGTTCGAACTTCAATTGGATGAAAAACTTGAAAATCATGAAAAAGCTCTCGAGTGGGCGAAGTTTAATGTAAGCGAACTCGGAAATATTCATTAAAGTCCGCCGGAGTTCATATTTTTACTTTCCCCGCATTGAAACCCCAATGGAGGAGAGCGAGATGCTCCAGACCAATCCCCCCGTCGCCGGCGAAGAAATCGCCGTCATCAAGACCAACCTCGGCACGATGCGCTTCCGCCTCTTCCCCGACCTGGTCCCCGAATGCGTTTCCAACTTCGTGGAGCTGGCCAGGGCCGGCAAGTACGACGGCGCCCCCTTCCACCGCATCATCGCCGGCTTCATGATCCAGGGCGGCGACTTCACCCGCCGGAACGGCACGGGCGGCCACGCGGCCAAGGGCCCCGGCTCCACCATCGGCGACCAGTACCACAAGGACCTGACCCACGTCCGCGGCGCCCTCTCCTACGCCAAGACCTCCATGCCCCACAGCATCGGGTCGCAGTTCTTCGTCGTCCACCCCGAGGAGGGGACCCACTTCCTCGACCACCCCGCGAACGGCGGCCCCGCCGACGGCTACTCCGTCTTCGGCCAGCTCTTCGACGGCTTCGACGTGCTGGACGCCATCGCCTCGGTCGACACCGACCGCAACGACGCGCCGCTCCAGGACGTCGTCATGGAAAGCGTCACCATCGAGAAGTTCGCCTAGCCCCGTCCCCGGCGGTCCGGCATTCCAGGAGTTCGCATGTTCAAGATCAAGGGGATGATCCCCTATCTCGGTTTCGTTTTCTCGCAGATGGCGGCCTCCACCCTCCTCGTGGGGCTGCTGGAGCTGGTGCTCGCCCGCATGGTCGGGGTCGGCGCGGCGGACATGTGGCAGGTCTACCTGCTGCACGCGGTGATGCTCTTCCCGGCGGTGGCGCTCCTCTCGCCCGCGGGCTTCCTCTCCGACAAGTACCCCAAGGAGAGCGTGCTCCGGGTCACCGGCGTGGTCGCGCTGGTCCCCGTCGCGCTCTTCGGCCTGGCCGCGCGCCTCGGGTCGCTTCCGCTCGCCTTCGTCGCCGCGGCGCTGGTCTGCGTCGTCGTCGCCTTCCAGCATCCGGCCAAGTTCGGCCTGATCAAGGAGACCACCGGGGCCGACCGCCTGGCGCAGGGCGCGGGCGCCGCGACCATCGCGTCGATGCTGGGGATGATCGTCTTCGGCTTCGCCACCGCGTTCGCCTTCCACCGCCTGGAGCCCGGCGTCGCCGTCCGCTTCGCCGACTTCGAGGAGGCGGTGATCCCGCTGGTCTGCGCGGCCTTCATCCTCGACCTCTTCGCGCTCGCCTTCTCCTTCTTCCTCCCCGACGTGGGCAAGCGCCAGGAGGAGATGCGGTTCCCCTGGAAGCGCTACTTCCTGCTGCGCAACGGCCGCCGCAAGCTGGCCAAGGCCTGGCTGAACCCCGCGCTGCGCCAGTCCATCATCGGCCTGTCGATGTTCTGGGTGATGATCTTCCAGCTGGTCTTCGTCATGCAGGACCACTTCGGCTCCGGCGCGCTCTTCAACGACGTCTTCTTCAACATCGCCATCCTCCTGGCGGCCGTCGGCCTGGTGCTGGGCTGCCTCTACGCGATGAAGATGTCCTCCTCCTTCATCGAGACCGGCCTGATCCCCACCGGCACCGCCGGCGCCGCCGTCTCCATCTTCCTGCTCCCGCTGATGCCCGACGCCGCGCGCCCCGTCTTCTACGGGCTGCTGGGCTTCTTCGGCGGCCTCTACATGCTGCCGATGCTCTCGATGCTGCTCTACCACACCAAGCCCCGCTCGGCGGGCCACGTGCTGGCGGTGAGCAACGCCGTCGAACGCCTCTGCGTCGTCGGCTTCTACGTCGTCGCGGCCGTCGCGCTCGACCTCCTCGGGCTCGGCTCCCGGAGGCTCTTCTTCCTGCTGGGCGTGGTCTGCTTCGCGGGCACCGTCTGGTCGCTGTCGGCCATGCCGCAGACGCTCATCCGCCTGCTGATGCGCAGCGTGCTCGCCTTCAAGTACCGCTTCGAGGTGCGCGGCCTGGAGAACCTCCCCTGGGAAGGCCCCGCGCTGCTGGTGGGCAACCACAACTCGCTGATCGACTGGGCGATGATCCAGATGGCGAGCCCCCGCCCCCTGCGCATCGTCATCCACCGCGAGTCCTACGAGAAGTGGTACATCAACCTGCTTCTCACGCAGATGAACGTCATCAACTACGACTCCAGGAAGCCCGAAGAGGCCATGCAGGCCGTGCGCGAGGCGCTCCAGTCGGGCGAGGCGGTGGCGATCTTCCCCGAGAACTCCCTCTCGCGCACCGGCAACGTCAACCGCTTCCGCATGGACTGGTCCCCGGCCATCGAGGGGGTCGAGGGCGCCCGGCTGGTCCCGTTCTACATCCAGGGGCTCTGGGGCAGCGCCTACTCCATGGCCACCGCCGGCTACCGCGAGCTGATCCACTCCGAGGGGCGCTCCGTCTCGGTGGTCTTCGGCGCCCCCATGCCCATCGACGCCGATCCCGTGGCGGTGAAGTCCGCCGTGCAGGAGCTCTCGATCACGGCGTGGGAGAACTACATCCGCCAGCTGAAGCCGCTCGCCTCCACCTGGCTGCGGACGGTGAAGCGCGTGCGCAACTCCCCGGCGGTCTTCGCCCACGACGGCCACCACTTCTCCGCGCTCTCGCTGGCCACGGCCGCGCTGACCTTCGGGAAGATGATCGACGAGCTCACCCCGGGCGAGAAGAACGTCGCCATCATGATCCCGCCCTCCGCGCCGGGCATCATCGTCAACCTGGCCGCCATCGCCAAGGGGCGCGCGGTGGTCAACCTGAACTACACCAACACGGCCGACGTGCTCGACTTCTGCTGCGAGAAGGCCGACGTCAAGACCATCTTCACCGCCAAGGTCTTCGTCGACCGGCTGCGCCAGCGCGGCATGGACGTCGACAAGCTGCTGGGCAAGTACAAGGTCCACTACATGGAGGACCTGAAGGAGCGGCTCAACAAGACCTCGCTGATCGTCAACTACCTGCGCCTGCTGCTGCTCCCCGCCTGGTGGCTGGAGCGCCGCGACTTCAAGCGCGTGGGGCTCGACGACGTGGTGGCCATCATCTTCAGCTCCGGCTCCGAGGGGACGCCCAAGGGGGTCGAGCTGACGCACCTGAACCTCGTGGCCGACATCAAGCAGTGCATGAGCGTGCTGCAGGCGGAGACCGGCGACGTGATGCTGGGGCTGCTGCCGCTGTTCCACGCCTTCGGCTTCTCCATCTCCACGATGATGTGCGTGATGGAGGGGATTCCCGTGGCCACCTGCCCCGACCCGATGGACGTGAAGACCATCGGCCGCCTCTGCGCCGAGTTCAAGGTGACCATCGTGGTGGGCACCGGCACCTTCCTGCGGATGTGGGGCACGAGCCGCCACATCCACCCGCTGATGTTCGCGCACATCCGCGAGATCTTCGCGGGCGCGGAGAAGGTCCGCGAGGACGTCCGGACGCTCTACCGCTCGAAGTTCAAGAAGGAGATCTTCGAGGGCTTCGGCTGCACCGAGACCACCCCCGTGGCCGCGGTCAACACCCCCGACGCGCTCCTGGACGACTTCCAGACCGTGCAGGTGGGCAACAAGCCGGGCACGGTGGGCACGCCCCTGCCGGGCACGCAGTTCCGCATCGTCGACCCCGACACGATGGAGGAGCTCCCCGTGGGCGAGGACGGCCTGATCCTCATCGGCGGCCCGCAGATCATGAAGGGCTACCTCAAGGACCCCGAACGCACCGAGCAGGCGCTGGCCGTCATCGACGGGCACCGCTGGTACAAGACGGGCGACAAGGGCCACGTGGACGAGGACGGCTTCCTGACGATCGTGGACCGCTACAGCCGCTTCGCCAAGCTGGGCGGCGAGATGGTGAGCCTGGGGTCGATCGACTTCAAGGTCTCCGAGTCGGCGCTGCTCGACGGCATCGACTACTTCTCGATCGCCGTCCCCGACGCCGCCAAGGGCGAGAAGGTCGCCTTCATGTACGCCGGCGACCTCGACGAGGACCAGGTGCGCGAGAAGCTGCGCGCCGTCGGCCTGCCGCCGCTGATGCAGCCCAGCTACGTCTTCAAGGTGGAGTCGCTGCCCAAGCTCGGCTCCGGGAAGTCGGACTTCGTCACCGCGAAGAAGCTCGCCATGGCGCGGCTCGACGCGAAGAAGATCTGATCCTTCCGTTCGGAAACGGAACGCGGCGCCCTCGGGACGCCGCGTTTTCCCTTTCTTCCGCCGCGGGGCGGCTCACTTGAAGTTGTAGACGTGCTCGTAGAGCATCTTGCCGTAGTTCGCGTCCTCGGGGACGTTGTCGTAGATGTTGCGGCGCTGCCCCTTGGCGTCGTGGCGGAACTCGCCGCTCTCCACGGCGAAGTAGAACTTCTTGCGCGTCCAGTACCACACCTTGGCGCCGGTCGAGTCGGTTTTCACCGGGAACCCGGTCCACTCCTTCACGGCGCGGATCGCGTGGTAGGCGAACTTCAGGTCGCCGCGGATCTGCAGCGGCTCGGCGTTCTCCACGTTGCCGAGCGTGTCGACCAGGATGCCGAGCTCCACCATGCCCGGGCGCCCGGCGTGGCGCATCTCCAGCGGGTAGTCGGGGAGCCGGTTCCCCAGCGTGTCGACGGAGCCCGCCTGGTCGATCCCCACGTCGGCGGCGGGGAGGAACTCCGCGTAGCGGAGCGGCGGGACGGTGTCGGGCTTGCGCGGGTCGGAGGGGAGCGCCAGGTCCTGCTCGGAGGGGCGCAGGCGGCGCGCCGGCTCCTTGCGGACCACGCGGCGCTTGACCGGGATGGACCAGTGCGCCGGCGCGTCGGGCGCGGGGGCCTCCTCCGGCGCGGCCTCCTCGGGGACGGGCGCGGGAGCGGGCTTCGGACGCGGGCGCGGCGGCGGGGGAGGCGGCGGCGCGGGCGGCTTCTCGACGGAGAAGCTCACCTGGATCTCGGCCGGCTTCTCGCGCTTCTCGCCGCCCTCCAGCGCGGCGAACCGCACGAAGAGCAGCAGGAGGAGGTGGGCCAGCGCCGTTCCCGCGACGATGGCTCGGTCCGCGCGCCTGCCGAGGATGGAGTTCATGGGGTGTGCGGCCTGAGCGCGCCGCGCGCCGTCCAGGCGGCGTCGTGCTTGAGCCAGGCGTCGTTGACGGTGTAGAAGGCCATGCCCGCGCCGACCCGGGCGCGGCGGACCGCGGCGATCTGGTCGAGCAGCGCCGCGAGGTCCTGGCGCCCCTTCCATTCCGCCGTCTCCCAGAGCGAGAGGAGCGGGACGGCGCGCAGCGGCGCCAGGAGCGAGGCCTTGCGTTCGGCGCCGACGGCCTTCAGCGCCGCGCCCAGGTTCTCCAGGCGCGCGGAGAAGAGCCCGAGGTCGTCGGCGAAGAGGCGCGGCAT
>CADBQJ010000226.1 GCA_902796785.1 Fibrobacter succinogenes | reverse complement strand
GGCTTCGGGGGCGGGCGCGGCGGCTTCGGCCGGGGCGGCCGCGGGGGCGGCGGCTTCGGTCTTGGCGGCCGGAGCCTGGGCTTCGGCGGGAGCGGGGGCGGCCGCTTCGGTCTTGGCGGGAGCGGCTTCGGCGGGCGCGGCCGCGGGAGCGGGGGTCTGGGCGACCGCGAAGGCGGCGGCGAGGGCGACGAAAAGGAGAGTGCGTTTCATTTTTTTCCTCTGGTGTGTGTCCCGTCTGGACAAAAGTGGTCTCTTCTCGCTAAATATGAATAACTTCAGTTGCCTGTGCAACACAAACCGGAGCAAAAAATGGACTTTCCCTACGAAGATTACCTCCAAATGGGCGAGGATCGCACCTCCTACCGCCTCCTGACCAAGGATTACGTCTCCACCGTGGAGGTGGAGGGGCGCCGTTTCCTGAAGGTCGACCCCGAGGGGCTCCGCCTGCTGGCCGAAACCGCCATGGCCGACGTCTCCTTCAAGCTCCGCTCCGCCCATCTGGAAAAGGTCCGCTCGATCCTCGACGACCCCGAGGCCTCCGACAACGACCGCTTCGTGGCCTACAACATGCTCGAAAACGCCGTCGTGGCCGCCCAGGGGCAGCTCCCCACCTGCCAGGACACCGGCACCGCCATCGTCTTCGCCAAGAAGGGCGAGCAGGTGCTCACCTTCGCCGACGACGCCCGGTTCCTCAGCGAGGGGATCTGGAACACCTACAACAAGCGCAACCTCCGCTACTCGCAGATGGTCGCCAAGTCGATGCTCGACGAGACCAACTCCAAGTGCAACCTCCCCGCGCAGATCGACCTCCTCTCGATCCCCGGCGACGAATACAAGTTCATGTTCGTGGCCAAGGGCGGCGGCTCGGCCAACAAGACCTACCTCTTCCAGGAAACCCCCGCCGTCCTCACCGAGAAGAACCTCGAGGCCTTCCTGACCGCCAAGATGAAGTCGCTCGGGACGGCCGCCTGCCCGCCCTACCACCTGGCCGTGGTCGTCGGCGGCACCAGCGCCGAGACCAACCTCAAGCTGGTCAAGCTGGCCAGCTGCGGCTACCTCGACGGCCTGCCCGTCTCCGGCAACGGCAGCGGGCGCGTCTTCCGCGACCTGGAATGGGAAAAGCGGCTGCTCGAAATCGCCCGGAAGAGCGGCATCGGCGCCCAGTTCGGCGGCAAGTACTTCGTCCACGACGTCCGCGTGCTCCGCTGCAGCCGCCACAGCGCCTCCTGCCCCATCGGCATCGGGGTCAGCTGCTCCGCCGACCGCAACATCAAGGCCAAGATCACCGCCGAGGGGATCTTCCTCGAGCAGATGGAGGAAAACCCGGCGCGCCTGCTTCCCGACGCCTCCGCCGTGAACATCAAGCCCCCGGTCGAGATCGACATCGACCGCCCGATGGCCGAGGTCTGCGCCGAGCTCTCCAAGTACCCGGTGAAGACCCGCCTCTCGCTGACCGGCACGATGATCGTGGCGCGCGACCTGGCCCACAAGAAGGTCGCCGAGATGCTCGACGCCGGCAAGCCCATGCCCGAGTACTTCAAGAAGCACCCGGTCTACTACGCCGGCCCCGCCAAGACCCCCGAGGGGATGCCCACCGGCTCGTTCGGCCCCACCACCGCGGGCCGCATGGACGGCTACGTCGACCGGTTCCAGGAGCTGGGCGGGTCGATGATCATGGTCGCCAAGGGCAACCGCTCGCAGCAGGTGACCGACGCCTGCAAGAAGCACGGCGGCTTCTACCTCGGCTCCATCGGGCAGCCCGCGGCCGTCCTGGCCAAGAACTGCATCAAGTCGGTCGAGGTGATCGACTTCCCCGAAATGGGCATGGAGGCGGTCCGCAAGATCCGCATCGAGAAGTTCCCCGCCTTCATCCTCGTGGACGACAAGGGGAACAACTTCTTCGACGGCCTGCTCTAGGGCGGATTTTCGCAAGAATTCGGGCGCTTCCGGCCGGAAGCGCCCCTTTTTGTTCTATATTTGGCCCACCCGGGCCCTTAGCTCAGTTGGTAGAGCGATAGGTTCGCAATCTATAGGTCAGGAGTTCGAATCTCCTAGGGTCCACGAAAAAAGGCCTCTCCGCGACGGAGGGGCCTTTTTCATGTCGAGCGGGGCGGGACGCCGGCTCAGAGGAACTGCCAGTTGAAGCTCAGCGAGTAGCCGCCCTTGTTGTCGGTTTCGGAGGTGATCTGGCCGGATTTCACGTAGCCGACGTCCTCCCAGCCGAAGCCGTAGCCGGACGATCTGTTGTCGTTGGAGGAGACGTCCCGGTCGACGACTTGCGGATAGATGTAGAACAGATACGTGTTGACGGGGACGATTACGTCGTCATGGAACCCGGCGGCGGAGGAGCGCGTGTCGGTGCCGAGGAAGTGGGAGCTCGTGTAGGAGGTCGACGTCGTGCCGTCTTTTTTCGTGAAGATCACCTTGTACGAGATTTCCGGGTCGCCGGCGTTGTCGAAGACGTCCCAGTCGTACGAGGTCTGCCGGTAGGAGGTCGTCGTGATTCGCATGGTCTTTTGCGTCGTCGTGTAGTAGTAGTTCGCCGAGTAGTAGGAGCTGCTCGAGCGGTAGTAGCTGCTGCTCGAGCGGTAGTTGTAGTCGCAGTAGTCGTAGTAGTAGTTCCAGGTGCCGCCGGTGAGCTGGCAGTTGGTGGCGTTGTTGCCGCTGGAATAACTGCTTGAGGAGTATCT
>CADBQJ010000225.1 GCA_902796785.1 Fibrobacter succinogenes | reverse complement strand
GGATCAAACTCTCCATTGAATAGGATTGTCATCCTGTCTTTCTTTGTTCGTTCTCAAAGGCCGTCACAGTCGACTCGCGTCGTCTGTCGGACGGCACGGGCCTCTGCACAAGCATATCCATCTGAATTTCAAGAATCGGCCGCGCGCGACGGCGCGGCAAGGTGGGGCTAATTGTATTAAATGTTCCGGAAGCCGTCAAGGGGAATCGGCGAAATTCGCGTTTTCCGGAGCGGATTTCCCGCTTTTCCGCCCCGGGACGGGACGGAAGAGCCCCCGGAGGAACTCCAGGGCCCCGTCGCCCGCGGGACAGCGGCGCGCGCCGGGCAGCTGCCCGCGGAAGAAGGTCCTCTGGCGCTTGGCGTACTGCGCCGTGCGGAGCGTCACCTCCGCGATCGCCTCCTCCTCGCCCATTTCGCCGCGCGCCACCCGCAGCGCCTGCGGATAGCCCAGGCTGCCGAAGGCCGGCGCGTCCTCGGGAACGCCGGACTCCAGGAGCCCGCGCGCCTCGTCGGCCCAGCCGGCGCGGAACATGCCGCGGACCCGCGCCTCGATCAGCGCGCGGTTCTCCGCGGGGTCGCGCTCCAGCACGGCGAGCGGCGTTTCGGGGAACGGCGCCTCGGCGCGGTCCTTCCACCACGAGAAGGGCCTCCCCGTGGCGCGGAAGACCTCCAGCGCGCGCGCGACGCGGCGGACGTCGGACTCCGGAAGGCGGGCGGCGGTCTCCGGGTCGACCCGCTCGAGCTCGTCGCGGAGCGCGCGCGCCCCCCGCTCGCGAAGCTCGTCGCGCAGGGCGTTCCGGATTTTCATATCTGCGGAAGGGAGAGGCGGCAGCCCGCGGACGAGCGCGGCGACGTAGAACCCCGTTCCGCCCGCGACGAGGCGCGGCGTCCCGGGATCCTCCTTCTCGAGGCGGACGACCTCCCTGGCGAACTCGCCCGCGGAGAAGTTCTCCTCCGGCGGGACGCAGTCCACGAAGCGGTGCACGACCCGCTCCCGCTCCTCGCGGGCGGGCTGGCCGGTGCCGACGCGGAATCCGCGGTAGATCTGGCGGGAGTCGGCGCTGACGATCTCGCAGCCCAGCTCCTCCGCCAGGCGCAGGGCGAGAGCGCTTTTTCCCGAGGCGGTGGCGCCGGTGAGGATTCCGATCAGCATGGACGGGAATGTAGAAAGGCCCGCGGGCCGATTTGGCCTATATTTGCGACAGGGCCTATGGCGAATTTCTCGACACATCTGATGAGCGCGGTCGTGGCGCTCGCGCCGGCGGGGGCGCTGGTCTGGCTGCTCTCCGGGCCGCTCGCCGAGCGGTTCGCGCCGCCCGCGGAGGAGCCCGAGCCGGCCGAACGGCCCGTCGTCGAGGCCCCGGACCTGACGGTCGCGGACTTCGCCGAGCAATGGAAGGTCGCCGCGCCCAGGCGCGGGCCCGTCGAGCTGCCCCGGGGCGTCCCGATGCCCCTCTACGCGCTCCAGATCTCGCAATGGCTGGATTCGAAGGGGTGCCGCGCCGACTCCCTCCGCGAGGACCGCGGGAAGCTCGTCGTGAACTACGTCTGCCCGCCCAACCCGCCGCGCTCGGTCTCCTTCGTCCGCGGCGGCCGCTTCCTGCCGGGGTCGGTCCGCATAGCGCTGCTCTTCCGCACCGACGGCATGTCGATCCCCGCGCTCGCCGAGCTCGACCTCCTGGAGAACCCCTACGCGCTGATCGTCGACCCGCTCCGCGAGGACGCCTCGCTCGAGCAGGACCTGAAGCGCCTGCGCCGCTCCCGCCCCGACGCGACCGTGCTCGCCCTCCGCATGAAGGAGAGCGGCAAGTTCACGGCGCTGGAGAATTCGGGCGCGGTCTACCCCCAGCTTTCCGGCGAGGAGATCCGCAGGCGCGTGGCCGCCCTCTTCGAACGCCGTCCCGACGCGGTCGGGGTGACGCCGACCGGAAGCCGCGTTCCGCTGGGATACGAAAGCGTGACCGAGGCGATCGCCGACGAGCTGGAGGCCCGCTCCGCCATGCTGCTGCTCGCCCCCCAGCACCGCAGCCCGGCCCTCGCCGCCACCTGCGCCCGCCGTCCCGGGCTCTGCCTGGAGATGGGCGGCACGACCGACACGCTCCGCGCCGAGGAGACGCTTCGCGCGGGCGTGGAGGAGGCGAAGAGGCGCGGAAGCAAAATTCTAGCTTTGCCGACGACGGTCTCGGCCCTGCGCGGCGCGCGCGCCCTGGAACGCGACGCGCTCGACAGCGGATGGGTCGTCGAATCCGTCGCCAGGTTCAAACCCGCAACACCGGAATCCGGAGGCAGACCATGAGCGTGACCCTAGGCGTGAACCTCGACCACATCGCCACCCTGCGCGAAGCCCGCAAGATCCGCGAGCCCGATCCCGTGGCCGCCGCCGTCGTCGCCGAACTCGCGGGCGCGGACGGGATCACGGTGCACCTCCGCGCCGACCGCCGCCACATCCAGGAACGCGACGTCCGGCTCCTCCGCCAGACCGTCGCCACGCACCTGACCCTCCAGATGGCCCCCAGCGAAGAGATGGTGGCCTTCGCCGTGCAGATCCTCCCCGACATCGTCACCCTGGTCCCCGAAAGCAGCTCCGACTTCGGCGAGGAGTCGGGCCTGGACGTCGCGGGCCGCTCCGACGCCATCGCCAAGGCCGTCGAGTCGCTGCGCAACCACGACATCGCCGTGGCGGTGAAGATCGCGGCCGACACCCGCCAGGTGAAGGCGGCCCGCAAGGCGGGCGCGCAGATCGTCGAACTCGACACGGGCGCCTACGCCAACGCCTTCGAGATGGGGGAAAACGACGAGTTCCGCAAGGAGCTCTCGCTCCTGCAGGACCACGCCGCGCTGGCCCAGAACTACGACATCCAGATCGCGGCGGGCGGCGGGCTCAACTACCGCAACGTGCGCCCCGTCGCGGAGATCGCCGGGATGCGCAAGCTGGAGATCGGCCACGCCATCGTCGGCCGCGCCGTCCTCGTGGGGCTCGACCGGGCCGTGCGCGAGATGAAGGCGCTTCTCTGAATTCCCCGCCCGCGTCCGCGCGGGCTCAGCCCTCGGGATCCTTCGCGCACCGCAGCGCGCGTCCGTACGACTTGAAGTAGCCGTAGTAGGCCGGCTCGTTCTCCTCCGTCTCCGCGGAGAAGCGGCGGTAGTAGGCGTCTGTCCCGATCGTGCTTTCGCTCGCGGTCCACCAGGCGGCCGTCGAGTCGGCGTTGAGGAAGTCCCCCGCCGCGTAGCGGTATCCCGTGGGACGCGCGCCGAACCCGAAGAGGTCGATTCCGCCCCAGTCGAACGACTTCAGCAGCTGCTGCGAGCGGTTCCAGGGCCACGCCGAGGAGACGTGCGCGTGCAGGTCGTTCCACTCGCCGTTGGTCGGGACGTGCCATCCCTCGGGGCAGACGCCGCGGTGCGGGGAGGAGACGGCGTCGCCGGCCCCGCGCTCGAGGAACTCCGGCGGCAGGTCCATCGCCGCGGTCCAGGTGTAGAGCCGCCCGCGCTTCCGGCAGGAGGAGGGCTCGTCGTCGTAGCACCAGCTGGCGCCCGACAGGTTCGGGGTCATCGCCGTGTCGGCGTAGTCCAGGTTCTGGGCCATCCACCAGCGGCGCCCGATCCGGACGATCCGGTAGCTCTTCCCGTCGCGGGAGTCGACCAGCTCGGAGAAGGCGGAGTCGCGCGGAACCAGCGCGCGCCCGCGTCCGGCGCGGACCGAGCAGAGGTCGCGGCGCGGGTCGAAGGGGACGCCGCCGCAGACCGGGCGGATCCGGTCGCCCTCCAGGCACTGGCGCTCGGCGGGCGGGATTTTTTCCGCGGAGCAGAGCCACACCAGGTGGTTGCGGCGCTTCGGGTCCTGGACGCAGGCCTTGACGGCCGTGTCGAACCGGACGCCGTCGCACGACTTGATCTCGCCGGAGGGGCGCGCGGGGACCTGCTCGGCCGCGGGGGCCGCCTCGCCGCCGGACGGGGGCTCCTCCTTCGCCTTGGAGCAGCCGAGCGCGAAAAGCGCCGCGAGGACCGCAACGGCCGAGATGGAACAGGCCGCGACGGCCCGGGGGAAACGCCTCATGCGACGCAAAATAGCAGTATCTTTGGGGCGATGTCCAGCGCGAACGACAAAACCAACGTCATGCGGCTTCTGGAGGGCGCGAAGATTCCCTTCGTCCGCCACTCCTTCGATCCCGAGGCGCCCAACGGCATGGAGATCGCCCGGATGCTCGGGCAGGACCCGACGCGCGTCTTCAAGACGCTCGTGACGATGGGCAAGGAGCAGGTCGGCCGCCCGCGCGGGCACTACGTCTTCGTGATCCCCGTCTGCGCCGAGCTCGACCTGAAGAAGGCGGCCGCGGCGGTGGGCGAAAAGTCGATCGAGATGCTGAAGTCCAGGGACCTGCTGGGGCTCACGGGCTACGTCCACGGCGGCTGCTCCCCCATCGGCATGAAAAAGCCCTTCCGGACCACGGTGGACGAGACGGTCTCCCTCTTCGACTCGATCCTCTTCAGCGGCGGACGGCGCGGCGAAATGGTCGAGGTGGCCGTGGAAGGGCTGAGGCGGCTCGTCCCCTTCGGAATCGCCGACGTCACCAGGTCCTGAGGCGGACGGCCCCGCGCGGCAAGAGCTATTTTTGGCGGACACCATTGCGGAGGTCCCCCTTGAAGGTCACCAAGTTCTTCGTCCAGACGCTGCGCGAGGCCCCGGCCGACGCCCAGCTCCCCAGCCACGCCCTGCTCCTGCGCGGCGGCTACGTCAAGCCCCTCTCCACCGGCGTCTTCTCCATCTTCCCGATGGGCAAGCGCTCGCTCGCGAAGATCGAGAACATCATCCGCGAGGAGATGAACGCCGTGGGCGGCCAGGAAGTGGAGCTCCCGCTGGTGCAGACCGCCGACCTCTGGCGCGAGTCGGGCCGCTACACGGCCATCGGCGAGGAGCTGCTGCGCTTCCGCGACCGCAACCAGCACGAGATGGTCCTGGCGATGACGCACGAGGAGGCGGTGACCGACCTCGCCCGCAGCGCGCTCTCCTCCTGGCGCCAGCTGCCCTTCATGCTCTACCAGTTCCAGCTGAAGTACCGCGACGAGGCGCGGGCCCGCGGCGGCCTGATCCGCGTGCGCGAGTTCACGATGAAGGACGCCTACTCCTTCCACGCCACGGCCGAGGACCTCGACGCCTACTACGAGAAGGTCCGCGCCGCCTACGTGCGCATCTTCGAGCGCGTGGGCATCGAGCCGGTGATCGTCCAGTCCGACACGGGCATCATGGGCGGCAAGCAGGCGCACGAGTTCATGCTCGAAAGCCCCTTCGGCGAGGACTACCTGATCCTCTGCCGCCACTGCGGCTACCAGGCCAACGCCGAGATCGCGAAGTTCGGCCGCGAGGAGCTGAAGGAAGAGCCCCTGCCGCTCGAGAAGGTCGCGACGCCCGGTCGCGAGTCGATCGAGGAGGTCTCGGAGTTCCTCGGCGTCGAGCCGAAGAAGACCATGAAGGCGGTCTTCTTCGACTGCGCGGGCAAGCTGGTCGCGGTGCTGGTGCGCGGCGACCTCGAGGCGAGCGAGACCAAGATCCGCAACTTCCTCCACAGCGGCGACCTCGTCGCGGCGGACGACGCGCTGATCGAAAGGTGCGGCATGGTCCCCGGCTCCGCCGGCCCCGTGGGCGCGCTCGAGGCGATCAAGGCGAACGGCGGGCGGCTGCTCGTGGACGAATCGGTCGCCGCGGCCTCCAACCTCGTCACCGGCGCGAACGAAGCGGGCTTCCACCTGAAGAACTGCAACTGGAAGCGCGACTTCGACGGCGAGCTCGGCGACTTC
>CADBQJ010000224.1 GCA_902796785.1 Fibrobacter succinogenes | reverse complement strand
TGATGTTGGTGATGTCGCGTTCGACCTTGGCGCCGCCGGTCTGCTTGTCGGTGTCGAAGCGCCAGCGCTTGCCGAAGGCGTAGTCGACGCTCGCGCCGAAGCCCTTGGTGGCAACGCCGAAGGTCGCCTTGCCCAGGCCGAAGCTGTTGTCGAACGCCGCGAACTTGGTCATCCCCTCGCCGAAGGAGACGAAGGCGAAGCTGTTGGTGGGTTCCACGTAGACCAGCTTCTTCCCGGCGAGGTTGTAGGGGGCGGCGAGGAAGTTGGCGACGGTGGGGGCGGCGGCCTGGTTGCCGACGACGTCGTAGGCGCGAGCGCGCATCACGTCGAAGTCGACTTCGTCGCCGGAGGAGGATTCGGCGGCGGGGGCCGGGGCCGAATAGGAGGAGTAGGCGGGCTCGGCGGCGGGCTGGGAAGCCGGGGCGGAGGCGCCGTCCACCTCGAGTTCCTGGGCCATGGCGGCCGAGGCGAAGGCGAACGCGGATGCGAGAGTCAGGAGTCTGAGATTCATTTTCCCTCCTTTTTGCGGGAAACGGGTCGATTTCTTCTAATAGTAGCTAATCTTTCGCTTTTGCGGCGATTTTCTAAATTTGCGGCGGATCACGTTCATCGGTGGTGTGTATGCTTCGAGACATTCTCCCCTCCCCCGTCCGTCTCCTCCCCGCCGCGCTGTCGCTCTGCGCGCTCGCCCTCGTCGGCTGCGACGACGGCTCGACCTCCTCCTCCGGGAACGACCCCGGGAAGAAGGACAAGGTCGCCTTCTCCTCGATTTCCGAAATCTACGGCTCGCTCGACTCCGCCGAAACGGTCGTCTTCCTGATCCGCGACGCCGCCGACTCCGTCACGCCCCGGGGCGAACGGCACCTCACCGCCAAGGCGGCCGAGGCGGCGCGGAAGTTCGGCGCGGCCCTCCCCAAGGGCGAAACGATCTTCTACGGCGTCCCCGTGGACGAAAGCACGGCGGAGACGGTGACCAACATCGCCGTCGGCCACGAGGACACGGTGGACTCCACGCTGATGGCCCACGTGGCCTCGCTGGAAAACGACCACCTCTTCCGCGTGTCGGTCGACTCGCTCGAAAGCTTCGCCGCGGCCGAAGGACTCGACGGCGCCCGCGAACTGGTGTCGCGCTGGGCCTACGGCGACGACTCCTGGCCCGAGCTCTTCTACGAAATCCTCACCCGCGGCAAGGTCGCGCTGGGCGAGGCGACCAAGGACTTCCTCAAGTGGGAACGCATCAGCGTGCTGGTCGCCGAGGAGATGCTGGTGATGCCGCTCGTCGTCTACGCCTCCGACCGCAAGGTGGACCTGCGCTACTTCGACAACGGCAACTGGCTCGCCCCGCTCTCGGGGCTGGCCGTCGTCATCCGCGACCAGAAGATCGACCGCTACGTCCCGCTGGCCGCCCCCACCGGCGCCGTCGAATAGAACACCCCTGCCGCCGAGCGGTCCGTCACGGAGCCCGCTCGCGGAAGAGGCTCTCCGCCGAGAACGGCTCGACGGCCTTCACCTGGATTCGCTCGTAGCGGACGTCGGCCATGGGCTTCGAGTCGCCGTCGGATCGGAGCGCACCCACGCGCTGCGACAGCGACGTGGGCCAGGACGAAGCGGAATTCCAGACGAACTCCGTGGTGATCGCAAACTTCGCGATGATTATGTCCATCTGCGCCACGACCTTCTCCACCCTGCCGCTTTTCGGCGAGTAGTAGATCGTCGGTTTGGGCATTCGGGAATTGTTGGTCGCATTCCCGTTCTCGTCGAAGGAGACTTCGATCTTCATCGAAGAGTCCTTCGGGGAAAAGCGCCAAAGCTCGCCCTCGCGCACCGGCGGCAGGTACTCCTCCGGAGCGCCGTACATGGAGCGGTCGAAGCAGGCCTTCAGGAAATCCAACTTCGGAAGCTCGCTGCTCGTCCCGTCGGCGGGCTTGTGCAAATTGGTCTGGGTCTGCGGCGCGCCGTCCTTGGTCCGCCGCGATTCCTCCTCGTACTCGTAGCCGGCGGAATCGCGCCGGATCAGCAGGTCGGACTCCTGAACGAGCCCGCCTAACGCGAAGACGGTCGAGTGCGCGGTCACCTCGACGTACGCGGGAAGGGCGTCCAGGGGCAACGAGGCCAGAGCGGCCACGACGGTCGGCGCGGGA
>CADBQJ010000223.1 GCA_902796785.1 Fibrobacter succinogenes | reverse complement strand
GGCGGCTTCGACCAGCAGGGCGGCCACCTGGCTCAAATTCCGCAAACGGGAGAGGCGCAGGTTGATCACGGGCGAGCTCTGCCAGGCGATGTCGACGCGGGTGCGGAGCGCTTCGATCTCGAGCGCGGCGTCGGCCAGGTCGGCGTCGTTGCGGACGATCCCCACCTTCTTCCACATCAGCGTGCGGAGCTCCAGCTCCTCGTCCTTCCACTCGGCGCCCATGGGGGAGAAGCGGCGGAGCGGAGCGGCGGCGGGGGCCTTGGGGGCGGGCATGGCCAGGTAGCGCTTGGCGTCCTCGGCGGCGCGCAGGGCGAAGACCACGCTTTCGAGCAGCGAGTTGGAGGCCAGGCGGTTGGCGCCGTGGACCCCGGTGCAGGAGGTTTCGCCGCAGGCGTAGAGCCCGGGGATCGAGGTCTCGGAGTTGGTGTCGACCATCACGCCGCCGCACATGTAGTGGGCCGCGGGGACGACCGGGATGGGGGTCTTCTCGATCTCCACGCCGTACTTGCGGCACTCGCGGTAGATGTTCGGGAAGAAGAAGCGCAGGTCGCGGTCTCCGATGTGGGTGACGTCGAGCCAGACGTTGTCGAGCCCGTGGAGGCGCATCTGGCGGTCGATGGCGCGGGCCACGATGTCGCGCGGGGCCAGGTCCTTGCGCGGATGCTCGTTGGCCATGAAGGCCTCGCCCAGCTGGTTGCGGAGGATGCCGCCGTGGCCGCGGACCGCCTCGGAGATGAGGAAGTTGTCGGCGCCGGGGATGGCCAGCGAGGTGGGGTGGAACTGCATGAACTCCATGTCGGCGCACTCGGCGCCCGCGCGCCAGGCCATGGCGATGCCGTCGCCGCTGGAGACTTCGTGGTTGGTGGTGTGGAGGAAGACCTGCCCGGCGCCGCCGGTGGCGAGGACCGTCACCTTCGAGAGGACGCGCTCCGTCTCGCCGGTGGCGCGGTCGAGCACGAGCGCGCCGCAGCAGCGCCCCTCGCCGTCCCCTTCGCGGAGGAGGTCGATGGCGGTGTGGCTCTCGAACAGGCGGACCGAGGGGAACTTCTTCACCTCCTCCAGCAGGGCGCGCATCACCTCGGCGCCGGTCAGGTCGTCGGCGTGGAGGATGCGGCGGTGGGAGTGGCCCCCTTCGAGCGCGAGGTGGTAGGGGTAGGTCTCCTGGGGGTTGACGCGCTGGCGGGTGAAGCGGACCCCCCAGTCGATCAGCTGGCGGATGATTTCGGGGCCGTTTTCGGCCAGGGTGCGGACGGCTTCGACCCGGCAGAGGCCCGCGCCGGCCTCGAGGGTGTCGGCGACGTGGCTCTCGACGCTGTCGGTGGCTTCGACGGCGGAGGCGATGCCGCCCTGGGCGCGGTTGGTGGAGCCGTCTTCGCTGTGGGCCTTGGTGATCAGCGCGACGGAGCCCAGGGGGGCGCACCGCAGCGCGAAGGAGAGGCCGGCGATTCCGCTTCCGATGACCAGGAAATCAAATTGGCGATCCATATTCGCCTCCGTTTGGGGGGCAAAAATACCCATCCGCCGGGGGTGGCGCAAGGCTTTGGCCGGAAATCGCCTTAAATTTACCGCTCTTTTCTAGATTTCGCCCCGAATCCGCTCTCCGCCGGAAAGCGGTCAGGCCTTCACAGGGAAACACCGTAGGAACGGGTAGGAAATATGCTGACCTGGATTAGCGAAAAAGGTGCCAAGTGGGTGATTTACATTTTCGGCGCCGGGATTGTCGTCGGGCTCCTCTCTCTGGGCCAGACCAACCTCGACAGCGACCGCCTGCCCCCGGTCGCCAAGGTGAACGGCCGCCCCGTCACCATGGCCGAGTTCCGCCAGGCCTACGAAGGCGCCCTCGCCCAGTACGCCACCGCGAACATCGGCGAAGAGGCCCGCGCCCAGCTGCGCACCCAGATCCTCGACCAGCAGATCCGCGCCGTGCTGATGAACGACCAGATCGAAAGCGCCCGCATCCGCGCCACGGTGGCCGAAATGAAGCGCGACCTCCTGGCCAATCCCCCCGAAAGCTGGAAGAGCGCCGAGATCTTCCAGACCGACTCGGCCTTCGACATGTCGAAGTGGGTCGCCTTCGTCTCCTCCGACTCCGTCTACGACTTCCCCTTCATGCAGAGCTACGAGCAGTACCTGAAGGCCGACAAGATCCCCTCGATGCAGCTGCAGCTCTTCGTCGAGGCCGGCTACCACTCCACCGACGCCGAGGCGAAGTTCAACGTCGTCCGCCGCGAAAACCGCATGGACGTCGAGGCGGTGGTCGCCCCCGTCGACTCCTTCCCCTTCGAGGGGACCGTCTCCGAAGAGGAGCTGAAGCGCGCCTACGAAGCCCAGCCCGACAGCTTCTGGGCCCCGCAGACCATGGCGAAGTTCCACCTGGTCGCCCTCCCGATCGTCCCCTCCGACCGCGACGAGGAAAACGCCCGCCAGATGCTCGAATGGATCCGCGGCCAGATGGCCGACGGCGTCTCCTTCGAGGAACTGGCCTCCTCGCACTCCGAGGACGCCGGCAGCGCCGCGCAGGGCGGCTCGCTGGGCGGCTACCAGTCCCTGGACTCCTGGGTCCCCGAATTCGCGCAGGCGGCCCGCGGCCTCGAGGTCGGCGCGGTCTCCGACCCCGTCAAGACCCAGTTCGGCTGGCACCTGATCCGCTGCAACGGCAAGAAGAGCGAAAACGGCGCCGACCTCTACGACCTGAGCCACATCCTCGTGAAGGTGGTGGCCGGCAACGAAACGCTCGACAGCCTCCGCCGCGTCCTGCAGGCCGTGCGCACCGAAGTGGTGGAAAACGGCAAGAGCTTCGAGGAGGCCGTCGGCGAGCTCGCCTACGTCGAAACCCCGTGGCTGCTGCGCGGGCAGGAAGTGCCCGGCGTCGGCCCCGTCCCCGGCCTGGCCTCCTGGGGCTTCGCCGAAAAGACCCGCGAAAAGCTCTCGCAGATCAACGACAACGGCCGCTTCATGACCCTGGCCTCCCGCGTCGCGACGCTGAAGGCCGGCGAACGCGACTTCTCCCTCGCCGAAGGCAAGCTGCGCGAACGCGCCATGCTCGCCGCGCGCGAAAAGGCCGCGGAGGAATACCTGAAGGCGAAGGCCGCCGAATGGAACGGCCAGATCGACTCCGCCAAGGTCGCCGCCGCCGGCAAGCTGGTCTGGAGCTCGGCCGAATCGGTCTCCCAGAGCGGCTACGTCGCCGGCCTGGGCATCGGCGGCCCCGTGCTGAACGAGATCTGGAACCTCCAGGACGGCGCCTGGACCTCCGTGCGCAAGGGCGACCGCGCCTACGCCATGGCCCGCGCCACGCGCCACCAGCCCGCCGATTCCGCCGTCGTCGCCCGCGACGTGGCCCGCGAATCGGTCAACGCCACCCGCTTCGGCGGCGCCGCGCTCGTCGAGGAGTGGGTCGCCGTCCTCGAAAAGGGCGCCGACGTCGAACGCAACCTCGACCTCTACTTCGCCGAATAGGAAAGAGTTCCGCTCCCGTGAAGGGAATCTTCCTTCCTCTCCTCCTTTCGATCGTCTGCGCCTCAGCATGGGCGCAGACGATTTTTTTCGAGGGACGGCTGACCGACCCGGCGTTCCGCGACGACGGGCCGGCGCGCGTCGAGCTGCTCGAGTCGGGCGAGGCGAAGGAGGTCGAGTTCGGCGGGACCTTCGCGCTGGAGCTTCCCGCGGACACGGCGTGGAACCTCTGCCTGTCCAGCTCCGCGCGCGAGAAGTGCTACGAGCTGCGCTACGGCGGGAACGACTCCGCCTTCTCGCTCGAGATCTCCGGCGCGCTCCGGACGACCGTCTACGAGGAGCGCGAGGGCGGCGCGCCCGTCGCGGAGACCGTGCCGGAGCCCGCGGGCGCCGACTCCGTGGACGTGGACGCCCTGCTGGCGGAGGCCGACGGCGGGCGCGTGGAGATGAAGAAGGTGCTGGTGCAGCTCGTGCGGCGGCCCAAGCGCAAGATCGGCGAGTCGGTGGTCTCCACCAAGTCGATCAAGCGGATGCCCGGGCTCGCCGAGGCCGACGTCATCCGCTCCGTCCAGGCGCTCCCGGGCGTGGTGGCCAGCTCCGACTTCAGCACCAAGATCTACGTGCGCGGCGGCGCGGCCGACCAGAACCTCTTCCTCTTCGACAACGCCGTGGTCTACTCGCCGGTCCACTTCTTCGGGCTCTTCAGCACCTTCCTCGTGGAGACGATCGGCGACGTGAGCTTCCACAAGAGCGGCTTTCCGGCGCGGTACGGCAACCGCCTCAGCTCCGTGCTCGCCATGGACAGCCGCGCGGGCGGGAGCGACTCGACCGAGGCCTGGTTCGAGCGGTCGAGCGTGAAGTTCAGCACCTTCGCCGGGCAGGCCCACACCGAGGGGCGCAAGGGGAGGGCGCGCTGGGTGGTCGCGGGGCGCACGAGCTACATCGGCCCGGTGCTGCGCGCGCTCAACTGGGCGGACGTCGTCGACTTCGAGCTGCTCTACAACTTCGTGGACCTGCAGGGCGCGCTCCACTGCGACCTGAACGACGACATGAAGCTGAAGACGAGCTTCTACTACGGCCACGACGTGCTCGACTTCGACCCGATCTACCTGGGCTGGGGGAACTTCGTCCTCCCCGTCAACTTCGACTGGCGGATCACCGACCGCGTCTCCTACTCCGCGACGCTGGCCTACACCTCCTTCTACCAGGACATGGAGCTGGCCGACTTCCTCTCGATCGGCAACGACATGTGGACGATGGCCCTCAAGCAGGCGGTCGACCTGAAGAGCGGCGACCGGCTCTCGTTCCGCCTGGGATACGACGCGGAGGTCGACGACGTGGTCTTCTACGAGGAGGCCTTCGGCTCGCGCTTCCTCGACAACCAGCGGCCCTGGCACCACGCGGTCTACGCCGGGGCCTCCTGGTCGCCGGCGGAGCGGTGGAACCTGCAGTTCGGGGCGAGGTTCAACTACCAGACCGCCTCGGAGCACTTCGGCGTCGAGCCGCGCTTCTCCGCCTCGTGGGCCTTCGCCGAGAACCGCACGCTCGAGTTCTACGCGGGACGCTACCTGCAGTACCTCAACTCCATCGTCTTCGGCGACATGGAGAGCCTGAACGAGTTCTACTATCCCGCCACGAGCACCAGCGACGGCACGCGCCTCGAGCCCTCGCGCTCGAACCTCTTCGCCGTCGCCTACCTGCGGAAGAACCTCTTCGGGCTGTTCGACGTCGACCTCGAGGCCTACTACAAGACGCTCGACGGGCTCAACACCTACCACATGGGCTCCGACTCCAGCTCGGGCGAGGCGTCGAGCGACGGGGGCGGCGGGAACGTCGCCGACGACCCGGACTTCAACCTCTCCGACTACTTCGGCACGATGCAGGGCTACTCGCTGGGCTGGGAGCTCTCGGTCCGGCACGACGAGGGGCCGCTCTTCGGCGGGATCAGCTTCAGCCAGGGGACGAGCGTCCTCAAGGACGACGAGGACCGGACGGTCTTCTTCGCCAACTGGCACCAGCCCTACGCGGTCAAGCTGGACTTCGGCGTCAACTGGCGGGGCGGCGACGAGGCGCTGTGGCGCCACAAGACCAGGGGACGCTACCTGCGCAGCTCGCTCGCGGCCAAGTATTCGGCGGGGATGCCCTACACCGAGCAGATCGGCTACCTGACGATGAAGGAGCTGGGCGGCGGCGCCCACGACGAGCGGCTGACCACCGTCCCGGGCACGCGCAACGGCGCGCGGCAGGACGACTACTTCCGCGTCGACCTCAAGCTGATCGACGTCGGCCGCGAGGACAAGTGGAACTTCAGCTGGACGATCATCAACCTCACCGACCGCGACAACGTCTTCTACACCTACTACGACACGCGCAAGAAGCCTCCCGTCAAGAAGACGGTCTCGCAGTTCCCCTTCCTTCCCGTGATGCTGAACTATGAATACTTCTTCTGAAACCGCCCTCGCCCTCGCGCTCGGCGCGGCGCTCCTCGCGGGATGCTCGCAGGGGCCGTGGGAGTACTATCCCGAGGAGAGCGAAGCCTACCGCGGCGTCTACGTGACGGGGACGGTGATCGCCGACCGCGCGCCGCAGGTCTGCCTGAACAGGACCTACGCGCTCGACGAGGACGAGTCTGACGACTTCGCCTTCTACGACTCCGCGTCGGTCCGCGTGTCGGGCCTCTTCGCCGCCGGCGGCGCCCGCGCGGAGAAGAGCGTGGAGCTGAAGCCGGCGAAGGGGAGACCGAACTGCTTCGAGGCCGCGGAGGAGGCGCTCGGCGTTCCCGGCGAGGCCTACGGGCTCTCCGCCGTCGTCCGCTGGGACAGCGCGGGGCGGACCGTGACGTCGCGCTACTCGGCGACCGCGCGGATCCCGGAGGGCTTCTCGCTGAAGGAGATCCTCGCGCCGGTCCGCGACGGCGAGTGGGACCGCGTCGACCTCTCGTCGCGCCCGACGGTCGCGCGGAAGTTCCTCGACTATCCCGACGACATGCTGCCCTACAAGGTCGTCACGCGCTACGGCGCCTCCGCGAAGGGGATCTACGAGATCATGCGCTACGACAACGCCGACGGCGGCGAGCCGCTCAACACGACGATGATGAACATGATCGCGAAGTTCACCTCGAAGAAGCGCCCGCCGCGGATCTACGCCGCGGAGGACGAGACCGCGCGGTTCGGCTACAACACGAAGATCACGATCGGGAACTACAACTCGCTCGACACGCTGACGATCGTCAACATGACCCTGCCCGTGGGGAAGTCGGTCTACTACGCCCTCGCCGTGGACGAGGGGTTCGAGCTGCTGGAGAACTCGGTGAAGGCCTCGTTCGAGGACCCGCGGATCGTCCCGCGGAGCAACGTCGTCGGCGGCTCCGGCGGCTTCTCGGGGATGCTCGCCGACTCGATCCGGTTCGAGATCTCCTCCGACTCGGTCTACTCGTTCGCCCGCGCCCGCGTCTACCTCTGCGAGGACGAGGACTTCGACACGAAGTTCTGCCGGTCGTTCCTCCCGGAATACTGCGCCGACTCGAGCTACCGCCCGGCCGTCTGCGACGCGGAGGCCGTGGCCGCCGGGCTGGAGGCGGGCGACGCGGAGCGGTTCCTGCGCGGCGGACTGACGCCGGAAGAGCGCGACGCGGCCCTGCTCCGCGGGACGGAGAAGCTCTGCATCCGGCGCGGCTTCCCCGAGGACGGCGGCGTCGACTGCTCCGCCGCCCGGCGCGCCTGCCAGGAGGACGAGGAGGAGAACGGCTGCAAGGAGGCGCTCTGGGCTTATTGCGCCGACGCCGGCTGGAGGCTCGACTCGCTCGAGGCGTGCGGAACCGCGCTGGTGAGCCGCCTCCGCCTGAAGTTGCTAAATTCCACCGTCATCCGCAGGGAGGCCGACGCCTGGTGCGCCGCGCGTCCGAAGGACCCCCAATGCGCCTATCCGAGATGAAAACGCCCCTCGCCCTCCTCGCGCTCCTCTGCGCCGCCGCGTTCGCGCGCCAGGGCGACGCCGAGGCGGAGGCGGAGCTCCGCGCGCTGGCCGAGGAGAAGGCCGCGCTCGAAAGGGAGATCGCCTCGCTCGACCGCGACCTGGCCGCGACCGATTCCGCGCGCGCCGCCGAAGGCGAACGCGCCGCCGCGATCGAGGCCCGCACCTCCGACGACCTCGCCCGCCGCGCGGCGGAGATCGACACGCTCGAGACGCGGATCCGCGGGCTGGCGCGCGACCTGAAGGCCGAACGGGCCGCGCAGAACGCCGTCTCGCGCTCGGAGGACCAGGTGCAGGCGAAGCGCGACGCCGTCTCCGCGCTGATCCTGAAGAGCTGCCGGGAATTCGAGGCGCAGGAGGCGCGCACGGCGCCGCAGAACCTCGCCCAGCGCCGGGAGCGCCTGGCGGCCCTCTGCCGCGACGTCGAGACCGGGAACGCCCCGGTCGAGGAGGCCTTCTCCCGCCTGACCGCGCTCTTCGGCGAGGAGATCCGCTTCGGCGACGAGGCGGCGCTGCGCGACGAGCCCGTGCGCCGCTCCGACGGCGAGCCGGTCAACGCGCACGTGCTCCGCGCCGGCAACGTCTGGATGGCCTACGCCGACGAGCAGTTCCGCCGCTTCGGCCTGCTGAAGGGCGTCTCGGAGGACGGCTCGCCCGTCTGGGACGAGGACCTCGACCTCGAGACGCGCGCCATGCTGCGGCTGGCCGTCGAGGTGAAGCTCGGGCGGAAGCCCCCGCAGATCGTCGTCCTTCCCTTCGCCGCCGAAGGGCCGAAAGCGGAGGGGACGAAATGAGAAAGCCCCTCCTCGCGATTCTCCTTCTGGCGCTCGCCGCCTCCGCCTCCGCGAAGGGGAGCGACGTCTCCGACTCCCTCGCCGCGCGTCTGGAGACGCTGCGCGCCGAAACGGCCGCGCTGCGCGAACTGCGCCGCGAGAAGCTCGACGCCCTGGAACGGGCGGAGACCCGGCGCTGGAGCGAACGCTACGCCGCCAACGCCAGGCGCGAGGAGGCCGCCGCGAAGGCGCGCTCGCTCGAAGGGCGCTACGCGAAGCTCTCCGCGGACCTCGGGCGCCTGCAGACCGAGCTGCTCGACCTCAGGGGCGCCGGCGAGGAGCTCCGCGAGCGGGCCGAGTCGCGCAAGGCCGCGCTCGAGGCCTTCGCCGTCCAGGCGGCCACGGCCGCCGAGAAGGAGCTGGACGCCGTCGCGGGCGACTTCCCCGCGGGAATGGAATCGCGCATGCTCCGCCTGCGGCGGTCCGCCGCGGCGCTGCGCGGCGGGGACCTCCTCGGCGGGCTCGACCTCTTCTTCGCCGACCGGCTGGAACGCCACGCGGCCACGCTGACGCGCGAGTGGAACCCCCGCGACGAGCTGGGCCCGACGCTGCGCGCGGGCACGGTCTTCCTCGGGCGCCGCGCCGCCGCCGGCCCCGAGGCGGTGACGCGCACCGGCGCGCTCCGCGGCAAGGTGTTCGAGTGGAACTCCGCGCTCTCGCCCTCGTACGCCGCCATGGTGGAGGAGGCCGTCGCCGGCGCGGGGACCTCCGCGGCGACGCTCCGGATTCCGGTCGACCTCCTGCAGAACAAGGCGATGCGCAACGTCGCCGCGTCCGCCGAGCCCGGCGAGGCCGGCGCGCGCCTGGCCGCCTGGTTCAGGAGCGGCGGCGTCGTGATGTACCCGCTGGCCTTCGTCGCGCTCCTCGCGCTGCTGCTCTGCCTCGACCGCTTCGTCGCCTTCGCGCGCCACGGGCGCGTCTCGCGGAAGTTCCTCCGCGCGTTCGACGAACGGGTGGCCGCGGGCGACTTCGAGGCGGCCGCCGCGCTCTGCGTCCGCGAGAACAGCTGCCTCTCGCGCGTGCTCCTGAGCCTGGTGCGCGACCCCGGAAAGGACTACGCCTCCGCCGAGAAGCTGCTGAACGAGGCCATGATGACCGAACGGCCCCGGCTGGAGAAGCGGATGGGCCTCATCGCCTCGCTGGGCTCCATCGCCCCGCTGCTCGGGCTCCTGGGGACGGTAACGGGCATCATCGCCCTCTTCCAGACGATCACCAGCGCGGGGACGAACGACGCGCGGATCCTCGCCGGCGGCATCTCCGAGGCGCTCGTGACCACCGAGACCGGCCTGATCGTCGCCATTCCGGTGATGGTCCTGCACGGGCTCCTCTCCGAACGTCTCGACCGCATCGCCGGCGCCATCTCGACGCGCGCCTCCGAACTGCTGAACAGGCTCTACATGGGCAGGTAGCGATGGAGACCGCGCTGATCGCCGTGGAGAACGTCGTCGGGGCCTACCGGGCCGGCGGCGCGACGATGCTCCCGATCCTCCTGTGCGGCGCGGTCGGCTTCTTCTTCCTCTACGCCGCCTGGCTGCGCTTCGGCGCGGACTTCCTGCGCAGCGAGTCGCCGGCGTTCCTCGCCGAGATGAACGAGGCGCTCCGCGCCGGGAACCGCCGCGCGGCCCGCAACGCGCTCCGCGCGCGCAAGGGGCTGGTGGCACGCGAGCTGCGCCGCGCGCTCGACGTCTCCGCGCGGGGCGGGGCGGCGCTGGAGGCCGACGTCCCCGTCCGGCTCCTGAAGACGAAATCGTATCTGCGGAAGGGGATCCGCGTCGTCTCCGTCATGGCGGCCGCCGCGCCGCTGCTCGGGCTGCTGGGGACCGTCGCCGGGATGACGGCCACCTTCGAGTCGATCACGCTCTACGGCAACTCCAATCCCGCGCTGATGGCCGACGGCATCTCCGAGGCGCTCATCACCACGCAGAGCGGCCTGCTGGTCGCCTGCCCGCTCGCCATCCTGAAGGGCCGCTTCGAGACCCGCGTCGACGACGTGCTCCTGCAGCTGGAGACCGGGCTGTCGATGATCCGCAACAACGTCCCGGGGGCGTCCGATGGCCGGGATTGAGTGGCGCCGCCCGCGCAAGGAGGGCGCGACGGTCGAGATGGGTCCGCTGATGGACATCGTCTTCATCCTCCTCATCTTCTTCGTGGTGACCAGCACCTTCACGCGCGAGACCGGCGTGGACGTCTCCAAGCCGCAGGCCCAGTCGGCGAGCGAGCTGCGCGCCGAGAGCATCCTGATCGCGATCACGCGCGAGGGGACGATCCACGTCAACGAGCGCGAGGTGGACCTCGCCGCGCTGAAGGACGTGCTGGAGCAGTCCGTCGCCAGGGCGCCCGAACGCGAGGCGATCGTCATCGCGGACGAGTCGGCGCCGACGGGCCGGCTGGTGCAGGTGATCGACGCCTGCACGCTGGCGCGCGTGAAGAAGGTCTCGCTGGCGGCGCAGGTGCGGTGATGGCGCGCTTCCACGCCCTGCGCAAGACGGGAAGGACCCTGCTCGTGGCGCTCCTCGCGGCGCTGACGAGCGCGGCGCTCGTCTTCTCGGTGACGGTCGCGAACCTCGCCGCGAAGGGCGACCTCTTCGCGCCGAAGAAGTACGCGAAGACGGAGATCGGGCGCGCCGACCCCGAACGGCGTCCGCCGCCGCCGCGCGAGACGGAGCGCCGCAAGCCCGCGCGCAAGTCGCCCCAGAGCCGCTCCCCGAAGATGGGCCCGCGCCAGGCGATGAACCTGGGGCTCGTGGGCGCGGGCGGCGACGGCGCCGCGCTGGACGCCTCGCTCCTCTCCGACCGGAACTCGATCGGCGGGAACGTCGACGCCGACCAGCCGCCCTCGAGCCCCGCCGCGCCGACGTTCCAGGTGCCGCAGGCCGTCCGCGACATGGAGCGCGACGCCGTGCTGCGCCTGGCCTTCTGCGTGGACGAGCGCGGCGAGGTCTTCAACGTCCAGGTGGTGGAGGAGTCGCCGCGCGGATGCGGCCTGGCGCAGGCCGGGATCCAGGCGCTGTCGGCGCTCCGGTTCTCGCCCGCGCGGAAGCAGGGCAGGGCGGTTCCGTTCTGCGGGATGGAGCAGCCCTTCGAAGTGAGGTTCAGGGACCGATGAGGCGCGCTCTCCTCCTCGCGCTGCTCTGCGCGTCCCTCGCCTCCGCCCAGCCGGCGGAAAAGCTGATGGAGCGCGCCTCCGCGCTCTACGGCGCGGGCCGGTTCCTCCAGGCCTCCGTGCTCTACGCGAAGGCGGAGGCCCGCGGCGGCGAGCCCCTGGCCTGCTCCTTCAACCGCGGCAACGCGCTCTTCCAGGCGAACCGGATCCCCGAGGCCGCCGCCGCGTACCGCCGCGCCGTCCGGGCCTCCGGCGGGAGCTTCTCGCCGGCGCTCTTCAACCTCGGCGCGACGCTCTACCGCCTGGGCGCCTACGCCGAGGCGGTCGCCGTCTACCGCCGCGCGCTCGCCCTCGACCCCTCGAACGTCCCGGCCTGGCTCTACCTCTCCGAGGCCTGCTCCCGCGCGGGCGACCTCGTCGGCGCCCTCCGCGCGGCGGAGCGCGCGAGCCGGCTGGACGACGATCCCTCCGTCGTCTACCGCCTGGCGGAGATCCACGTGGCGCTGGGCGACGTCTCCGCCGCCATCGCCGCGGCCGAGGAGGGCTGGCGCGCCCATCCCGAGGAGCCCGACTTCCTCGTCTACGTCGGCGACCTGGCCCGCGGCGACGGGCGCTTCGACCGCGCGATCGACGCCTACCGCGAGGCGCTCGGCGCGCTCGGCGACCGGCCCGACGTGATGTACAAGCTGGCCGACGTCCTGGCGGAGTCGGGGAACGTCTTCCTGGCCATGGACCAGCTCTCCGCGATCCTCGCGGTCGACTCCGCCGACGCCGAGGCGGCCATCTTCCTGGGGAACCTCGCGCTCGACGCCCGCTGGTACGACCGCGCCGAGCGGGCCTACCTCGCCGCCGCGCGGCGGAACCATCCCGAGGCGGTCTACGGCTTCCGCGAACTGGCCCGCGAGGCGCTGCTCCGCCGCCGGACCGACGAGGCGAAGCGGCTGCTCGAAACGGCGCTGCGCCACTATCCCGGCGACGCCGCGACGGCGGCGGAACTCCGCCGCCTGGAGGAGGAGAGCCCCTAGCTCCCGCGAAACACTGCACGGACGTGCACTTCCTTCGACGAATCCGCTCCCGCCCGGGCGGATTTTTTTTCGCCGTCGTGGAGGAAATATCGGCGGGGGTGGGGAATCGTGAGTATATTTTGGGGAGTAGTGGTGTTCAGTGGGTAGTTATCGAGGTCGACAAAGATGTTGCAGGATTTCTTCCAAGGCAACAGTCAGGCGAAGGTAGACGAGAAGCTGCGTTGCAGCTTCCCGCGCGAACTTCGCAAGTGCTTGGACCCAAAGCACGAAAACCAGGTCGTGGTGGCCATCTCCCAGGACTGCGAATTGGAGCTCTATCCGATCCGGCTCTGGGAAAGGCGCAGCCGCGAGCTGATGAAACGGGCGCGCACTCCCGCGGAAGTCGCAGCGGTCAAGAAGATGATCGTGACCGCACGTACAAGCATCCTCGACAGCCAAAACCGAATCACCCTTTCTCGCGAACTTCTCCAGTGGGCGCACATCACGTCCACCGTGGTCTTTGCCGGCATGCTCGACACGGTCGTCCTGTGCAATCCGGAACGCTTCGCCTCGATCGCCTCCGGCGACGGCGAATCCGACCACAAGGAATTCGACGACGCTCTCTTCGGACTGCGTCAGCGGGAAGGAGAGGATGAATAGCGGATACCACTCTCCCGTGATGCTCGGCGAATGCCTGCGGTGGCTGGAGATCAGGCCCGCGGGACGCTACGTCGACTGCACGCTCGGCGGCGGCGGCCACTCCGCCGCGATTCTCGGCCTTCTGGGCGCCGACGGGCGCCTCGACTCCTTCGACCGCGACCCCGAGGCGATCGCCGCGGCGAAGGCCCGCATCGGCGACGACCCCCGCTGGCGCGCGCACCGTCTTCCCTTCGCGGAGATGGCGAGCGTGGTCGAGGCGGGATCCGCCGACGGCGTGCTGATGGACCTCGGCATCTCGTCGCACCAGGTGGACGCGCCCGAGCGCGGCTTCTCCTTCCGCAGGAGCAGCAACGTCGACCTCCGCATGGACCAGACCTCCGGCGAGGACGCGGCGCGGTGGATCGCCCGCGTCGGCGAGGAGGAGCTGAAGCGCGCGCTGGTCGAGAACTCCGACATCCGTCCCGCCGCCCGCGCGGCGCGCGCGCTCCGCGAGGCCGTGGAGCGCAACGGCGCGCTGGCGATGGACGACGTGCTCGCCGCCGCCAGGGCGCTCGGAAAGGGCCGCGTCGACGACGTCGCCGCGCGCATCCTCCAGGCGATCCGCATCGAGGTCAACGGCGAAATCGACCAGCTTTCGCGCGGGCTCGACGCCGCGCACGACCTGCTGCGCTCCGGCGGCCGCCTCGTGGTGATGAGCTACCACAGCGTGGAGGACCGCTGCGTCAAGCGCAAGATGGCCGAACGGGCCCGCGACTGCGTCTGCCCGCCCGGCTTCCCCGTCTGCCGCTGCGGCGGCGGCCGCGCCACCGCGCGCCCGCTGGTCCGCCGCCCGATCGTCCCGTCCGAAGAGGAGATGCGCGCGAACCCGCGCTCCCGCTCGGCCAAGCTGAGGGTCTACGAAAAGCTATGAGCAACCGGCTTCTACAGGGACTCGCCGTGGGCGTCGCGCTGCTCCTCGTGGTGGCGGGGCTGCTCATGTCGCCCGTGTTCCTGCAGGTGCGCTACACCGAGCTCCTGCGCGAGCAGCGCGGGCTGCGCGCCGAGGCGCGCCAGCTCTCGAACCGGCTCGCCGTGCTCGACCGCGGCGCGAAGGAGATGCTCTCCCGCGCGAACGTGGAGGCCGTCGCCCGCGAGCGCTTCGGACTGGAATACCTGGAACTGCCCGAAAACGTCGGGGAGGCCGCGAGATGAAGCCGCTCTTCGGACAGGACGGACGCGAGACCCGCATGCGCGCCGCGCTGGCCGCGGCGGTCCTCGTGCTGGGCGTCTTCCTGGCGCAGGCCTTCAACATCCAGGTGCTCAAGGGGAAGGTCTACCGCGCGCAGGTGGAGAACGGCAGCCTCAAGCGCGAGAAGCTCGTCGCCCCGCGCGGCCGCATCTACGACCGCAACGGGCAGCTGATGGCCGGGAACGCCGAATACGCCGTGGAGGTGAACGGTCGCGGGAAGGCGTCGAGGCGCGAGATGCGCCGCATCCACCCCTGGGGCTCGGTGGGCGCCGTGGTGCTGGGCAACGTGAGCCGCGACGGCGCGGGGACCAGCGGCCTGGAGCAGACCTTCAACGACTCGCTGCGCGGCGTGGACGGCTGGCGCGACTGGCGCAAGGACGCGCAGGGCCGCGAGGTGGTGCAGATCGAGGACGGCGAGCGGCTTCCGGTGCCGGGCCGCGACCTGGTGCTCACGATCGACAAGGAGATCCAGTCGATCGCCGAAGGCGCGCTCCGCGAGGGCGTGGAGAAGGTGGAGGCCTCGCGCGGCGTGGCGATCGTGCTGCAGCCCTACACCGGCGAGATCCTCGCCATGGCGAGCTATCCCGGGTTCGACCCCGACGACCCGACGGCGACCACCCCCGAACGGCTCCGCAACGACGCCGTGGCGATGGTCTACGAGCCGGGCTCCGTGGCCAAGGGGCTCACCGCCGCGGCCGCGATGCAGATGAACGTCGTCTCGGAGAAGGACACCTTCGACGCGAGCAAGGGGTACTACGAGATCTACGGGATGCGCATCCACGACTCGCACCACATGGGGCGCCTCTCGCTGGCCGAGGCCATCGCGCAGTCGTCCAACGTGGCGTTCGCGCAGCTCTCCGAGCGGATCGGCAGCCGCGAGCTGCACAAGCACCTCACCAAGTTCGGCATCGGCATGGCGACCGGCGTCCCCATCCGCGGCGAGGAGCGCGGCCAGCTGGCCGACGTGTCGCGGTGGAGCGGCGTCTCGCTCCCCACGATCGCCTTCGGGCACGAGTTCATGGTGACGCCCCTCCAGGTGGCGATGGCCTACGGCGCCATCGCGAACGGCGGCGAGCTGATGGAGCCCCGCCTGGTGCGCGAGATCCGCGACGGGGCGACGGGCGAGGTGCTCGAGCGCAAGGAGCCCAAGGCGCGCCGGCGCGTGATTTCGCGCGACGTGGCCGCGCGGCTGCGCGCGATGATGGCGGGCGTCGTGGCCAAGGGCGGCACCGCCGGCAACCTCCACGACCCGCGGTTCCCCGCCGCCGGCAAGACCGGCACGGCCGAGAAGTACGTGAACGGCGTCAAGCAGAAGAACCTGAACGTGGCCAGCTTCGTGGGGATGTTCCCGGTGGACAATCCGGAATACGTGGTCTACGCCATGGTGGACGAGCCGAAGACGACCACGGTGGGCGGCCGCGCCGCGGGCCCGATCTTCAGGGACATCATGCAGCGCATCCGCTTCGCGCCCGAACTGGGCGGCGTCCCGTTCGCGACGGAGGCCCCGACGGCCGACCGCGAAAGCGCCGTCGCCGGCCGCAACGCCGCGCGCTGCGAAAAGGCCTCCTGCGCCGCCCGGCCCGAAAGGCCGGAGGACCTCCGCGGCTGGGCGCTCCGCGACGCGGTGGAGGTGCTGGAACGCCGGGGCTGGAGCGTGGAATGGGAAGGAACCGGACGGGTCGTGAGGACGGTGACCAACGGGCGCAAGTGCCGCCTGGTCCTCGGGGAGGCGGCGTGAAACTGCGCGATCTTCTGGACGGCTTCGCCGAAGTTCCCGAATCGCTCGCCTCGCTGGAGGCGACCGGCCTGCAGGACGACTCCCGCCTCGTGGTCCCGGGCGACCTCTTCGTGGCGCGCGCCGGGCACGGCGACGACGGCCGCCGCTACGCCTCCGCCGCGCTGGCCGCGGGCGCCGTGGCGGTCCTTTCCGAAGACGGAGAAGGCGAGCGCGCGGCGCGCTGCGAAAACGTCGCCGCGAAGATGGCCGACCT
>CADBQJ010000222.1 GCA_902796785.1 Fibrobacter succinogenes | reverse complement strand
TCGTCGCCATGGACCTCGAAGGGGTCCTCGTCCCCGAGATCTGGATCGCCTTCGCCGAAAAGACGGGCATCCCCGAGCTGCGCCGGACCACGCGCGACGAGCCCGACTACGACAAGCTGATGCGCGGCCGCCTGAAGATCCTGGACGACCGCGGGCTCGGCCTGCCCGACATCCAGGAGGTGATCGGCACCCTCCGCCCGCTCGACGGGGCCGCCGGATTCCTCGCCGAGCTGCGGAGCTTCGCCCAGGTCGTCGTCCTCTCCGACACCTTCGAGCAGTTCGCCGCGCCGCTGATGCGCCAGCTGGGCTGGCCCACGATCCTCTGCCACCGCCTGGTGACCGACGCCTCGGGCCGCATCGTGGACTACCGGCTGCGGATGCAGAACCAGAAGATGCACGCCGTGAAGGCGCTCCAGTCGCTCAACTACCGCGTGATCGCCTTCGGGGACTCCTTCAACGACACCGCGATGATCGGCCAGGCCGACCGCGGGTTCCTCTTCCACGCCCCCGAGAACGTCAAGGCGCAGTTCCCGCAGTTCCCCGCCTTCGACGACTACGGCCCGCTGCTGGCCGAGATCCGCGCGGAAATCGAGCGGAGCTGACCGCAAGCCCCGTCCTCTCCCTGTCCTCAGCGGTGGCCAGTTTTCCCGCCGCATCGCCGGAAAAAGCCATGTCCCCCCGGGGATGTGGCTAAATTTTTACGCATGAAGGTCAGGGAAAACAACGATTCCATCCGTTCTTCCTATTCCGCCATGGCGGAACAGAGCTCCGCGTGGATGATCGAGGCCCACCGCGACCACATCCGCCACGTCCAGAACGAGCTTCACTGGCTGATCCACCACCCCGAACCCGAAGCGGCTCCCCTGCCGCGCCGCCGCGCCCCCCGCGCGCTGCGCCGCCCGGTTCTCGGTCTTTTCCTGCTTTTCGAGCTCTTTTTCCACTAAAAAGGGCCAAAATCCACCATTTAGGGAAACAACGTTTCGCCCTACTTTATTAGTTTAGGGTCAATGGCCGCTCAAACTTCCAAAACGATGCGATCGCTCCTCGTCGCGCTGGCCCTCCTCTGGGGGACCGCGTCGGCCGAAGAGGCGCCCGCTCCGGAAGAGAGCTCCCCCGCCGCCGAGGCGGCCGTCCCCTCCGACGGCGGGAAACACGAAAAGAAGTCCTTCCGCACCTACCTCTTCGAGGATCTCCTCCCCGTTTCGCCCGAGGAGTACATCTCCAAGGGGCGGATCACGGCGGGCACCCAGGTCTCGCTGATGCAGGCGACCATCAGCGACCTCGACATCTCGCTGGCCGACATCTACGAGTTGGACGGCTACATCCTGAACGTGGAGGCCTTCGGCGCCTGGTTCTTCCGCGACGCCGTGGCCGTGGGGCTCCGCGCCGGCTACAACCGCACCGAATACACCTTCGACTTCGAGGTGAACGAGGACCTGACCGACCTGGCGCAGGACCGCGACTTCGTCAGCAACGGCTTCTCGCTCACCCCCTACCTGCGCTACTACCTCAAGCTCTTCCCCACGAGCGCGTTCTACTTCTTCAGCGAAATCGACCTGACCTACGAATACTCCACCGGCCTTTCCGCGGTGGACGACGGGGAGAACCTCGACAAGACGCGCACCGCGACGCACATCATCGAGGCGGGCGTCAACCCCGGCCTGGCGATCTTCATCCTGAAGGGGTTCGCCTTCGAGACCTCCGTCGGCCTGCTGGGCCTGAGCACCGGCATCCGCGAAATCGAGACCAACGGGAAGTCGAAGAGCGAGATCGTCACCAACATCATCAACTTCAGAATCAACCTGCTGGCGCTCAACTTCTCGCTGGCCTACTACTTCTAGGAAGGGAAGACGATGGACGCGCGCAAGTTCCTTCCCCTCTCGATCGGCGCCGCGGCGCTCGCGTTCCTCTGCGCCCTGGCCGCCTGCTCCGACGAAACCGGCGCCGAAGAGAAGCGCGAACCGGTCGAGGCGAGCGTCGTCCTCGGCAAGACCGAGATCTCCGAC
>CADBQJ010000221.1 GCA_902796785.1 Fibrobacter succinogenes | reverse complement strand
TCCTTCAGCTCCATCAGGAACTGCAGCGCCTGCATCGGCGTCATCCGCTCGGGGTCGGTCTTGCGCAGCTCCTCGAGCGCGAGCTGTTCGCCTTCGGAGAGCTCGGAATCGCCGAAGAGCGACTGCTGCCAGCCCTGGTCGGCCTTCCGCTCCAGCTCCTTCTCGCGGTCGAGCGGATGGAGTCTCTGCTCCTCGAGCCGCTTGAGGATGCGGCGTGCGCGGGCGATGGTCCCCTTGGGGAGCCCCGCCATCCGCGCCACCTGGATGCCGTAGCTGGAGTCGCAGGCGCCGCGCTCCACCTTGCGCAGGAAGAGCAGTTCGCCGTTGCGCTCGCTGACGGTCACGTGGAAGTTGGCCAGGCGGGGGAGGCTCTCCTCGAGCGCGGTGATCTCGTGGTAGTGGGTGGCGAAGAGCGTCTTGCCGGCGCGCTCGGGGTCGTCGTGGAGCGTCTCCACGATCGCCCAGGCCAGCGAGAGCCCGTCGAAGGTGCTGGTGCCGCGCCCGATCTCGTCGAGCAGGATCAGCGAGCGCGGCGTGGCGTGGCGCAGGATGTTCGCGGTCTCGACCATCTCCACCATGAAGGTGGACTGCCCGCGCGAAAGGCGGTCGGAGGCGCCCACGCGCGTGAAGATGCGGTCGACCAGCCCGATCTTCGCCGAGGAGGCGGGCACGAAGCTGCCGATCTGCGCCATCAGGACGATCAGGCCGGTCTGGCGGAGGTAGGTCGACTTGCCGGCCATGTTCGGGCCGGTGATCAGCATCAGCTGGAGCGAGTCGGGGTCGAGGACGACGTCGTTGCGGATGAACTCCATCGAGGGGTTGTCGGCCACGACGACGGGATGGAAGCCGTCGCGGATCTCGAGGACCCGGTCCTCGCGCAGCTCGGGCCGGACGTAGCCCTGGCGCCGCGCCGCGACGGCCAGGGAGAGCAGCGCGTCGGCCCGGGCGGTCGCCTCCGCCGCCGCGCGGAGCTCGCGCGACCAGGAGGCCACCTTCTCGCGCAGGCCGCGGAAGAGCTCGTACTCCACGTCGTTGATCCGCGACTCGGCGTTGAGGATGCGCGACTCCATCTCCTTCATCTCGGGGGTGATGTAGCGCTCGGCGTTGACCAGCGTCTGCTTGCGGATGTAGTCCGCGGGGATCCGGTCGCGGTAGGTGTTCGTGATCTCGATGTAGTAGCCGAAGACCTTGTTGAAGCCGATCTTCAGGCTGGAGATTCCGGTGCGCTCGCGCTCGCGCCCCTCCAGCCCGGCGAGCCAGGCGCGCGCGTCCTTCACGCCGTCGTTGAGCGCGTCCAGCTCGGGCGCCGCGCCGGGGCGGATCAGCCCGCCTTCGCGCACGGTCATCGGGAGGTCGTCGGCCAGGAACGAGACGATCCGGTTCCCGCGCTCCGCGAGGTCGTCCAGCCCGTCGAAGAGCCCGCGCAGCATTTCGGAGCTCCGCGCCGAGAGCAGGTCGCGCAGCTCGGCGGCGCGCAGCAGCCCGAAGCCGAGGGACTGCAGGTCGCGGGCGTTGGCGCGTCCGGAGCCCACGCGTCCGGCGAGGCGCTCCAGGTCGTAGATCTGGGCGAGGATCCCGCGCGCCGCCTCGGCGCAGGGCGGGTCCTCCAGAAGCTCCTGGACGGCGTCGAGCCGGCGCTCCAGCTCGTCCCTGCGCAGCAGCGGGTGGGCGATCCACCTCCGCAGCAGGCGTCCGCCCATGGCGGTGTTCGTGTGGTCGAGCACGTGGAGCAGCGTGCCGCCCTCGTCGTCGCGGTCGAGCGGCTTCAGCAGCTCCAGGTTGCGCAGCGTCTGCGGGTCGAGCACCATGCAGTCGTCGAGCGCGCGCCAGCGGATGCCGTCGATGTGCTCCATCGGGCGTTTCTTCAGCGAGAGGAGGTAGTCGAGCAGCGCGCCCGCGGCGCAGGTCGCGGCCTCGCGCCCCTCCAGGCCGAACGCCTCGGGGGAGCCGGTCTTGAACTGCTCGCAGAGCCGCTCGCGGGCGGCCTTGAACCGGAACCGCGCGGCGGGCAGCCGCGAGAGCGCGGTCTTCTCCGCGTCGAGGTAGCGGCGGACCGGCTCGGGCAGCGACTCGTCGTCGCCCTCGGGCTCCACCAGTTCGCGCGGCGAGCGCCGGAAGAGCTCCTGCAGCACCTCCTCGGCGCTCCCCTCGGAGGCGGTGAACTCGCCGGTGGTGGCCTCCAGCAGCGCGAGCGCGAAGAGCCCGCCGGCGCTCGGGAGGACGGAGGCGAGCAGGGAGTCGCTCTTGGCGTCGAGCGAGGCCTCGTTGAAGGCGGTGCCCGGCGTGACGATCTCCACGATGTCGCGCTTGACCACCCCCTTGGCCAGCTTGGGGTCCTCGGTCTGCTCGCAGACGGCCACCTTGTAGCCCGCGGCGATCAGCTTGGGGATGTAGCGCTCCAGCTGGTGGTGGGGGAATCCGCAGAGGGGGACGGCCCCGGCGCCGCCGTTGTTCCGCTTGGTCAGCGTCAGCCCCAGGATGCGGTGGGCCGTGACGGCGTCGTCGCCGAACATCTCGAAGAAGTCGCCCATGCGGTAGAAGAGCAGGCAGTCGGGCTGCTGCGCCTTGATTCCGTAGAACTGCTCCATCGCCGGTGTCGCCATAGGCGCACAATTTAGAAAGCGGAGGAGGGGAGGGCGCTACATCCAGGCGGCCGGCCAGTGGAGGACGTGCGTCCTTCCCGGGCGGATCCGCACGCAGACGGCGTCGAAGCGCACGGGGACCTCGCCCACGCCGCGGCGCGCCATCCAGATGGCGGCCATTTTCGCCACCTGGCGCCGTTTCCGCGGGGTGATCCACTCCTCGGGGACGCCCGCGTTGCCGTGCCGGTCGGTCTTGACCTCCGTGAAGACCAGCGTTCCGTCGGGGGCGCGGCTGACGATGTCGAGCTCGCCGTTGCGGGTCCGGAAGTTGCGCTCGAGGATCCGGTGGCCGGAGCAGCGCAGCAGCTCCGCGGCGTCCTCTTCGCCCGCGTTTCCCAGGGCCTTGCGGTCGTCCGGGCGCTTCGTCGTTCGCTTTTCCATTGGCATCTTGCACGAAATATGCTTTTTTGAGCCGCAAAAACCGCGACCCACGGACGGAAATCGCCGAATTGAGCCGAAAACGCGAACGAAAGAGTGATTTCTACAAAAATGTAGAACGATGCTACAAAAATGTAGAAGGAATGGAGGCCGACCCCCTCCGCTCCCTTTTCGGGGCCTTCGGACGGGTGATAGATTTTGCCCCGTCAACCACCAACCAAGAGGTCAGACAAATGTCCTACGCCCAGAAAGTCCTCGCCGACGTCAAGGCGCACCACCCGGGTGAACCCGAATTCCACCAGGCCGTCGAAGAAGTGCTCGGCACCCTCGACCCCGTCCTCAAGGCCGAGCCGAAGTACGAAAAGAACTGCGTGCTCGAACGCCTCGTCGAACCCGAACGCATCATCATGTTCCGCGTTCCGTGGGTGGACGACAAGGGCGGCCTGCAGATCAACCGCGGCTACCGCGTGCAGTACAACAGCGCGATCGGCCCCTACAAGGGCGGCATCCGCTTCGACGCCTCCGTCAACCTCTCCATCCTGAAGTTCCTCGGCTTCGAACAGACCTTCAAGAACTCCCTCACCACCCTCCCCATGGGCGGCGGCAAGGGCGGTTCCGACTTCGCCCCCCGCGGGCGCTCCGACGCCGAAGTGATGCGCTTCTGCCAGAGCTTCATGACCGAGCTCTACCGCCACATCGGCCCCGACACCGACGTTCCCGCCGGCGACATGGGCGTGGGCGGCCGCGAAGTCGGCTACATGTTCGGCCAGTACAAGCGCCTCGCCAACGAATTCACCGGCGTGCTCACCGGCAAGGGCCTCTCCTTCGGCGGCTCGCTCATCCGCCCCGAAGCCACCGGCTACGGCGACGTCTACTTCGCGCAGAACATGCTCGCCATGAAGAACGACACCATCGAAGGCAAGGTCTGCTCGATCTCCGGCTCCGGCAACGTGGCCGCCTACGCCGCCGAAAAGCTGATCCAGCTCGGCGCCAAGCCCGTCACGCTCTCCGACCGCTCCGGCTGGATCTACGTGAAGGACGGCATCGACGCCGGCATGCTCGCCGAGATCATGGATCTCAAGCAGGTCAAGCGCGGCGAACTGAAGGAATTCGCGGCCGGCAAGAAGGGCGTGGAATTCAACGCCGAAGGCCGCCCCTGGCAGGTCAAGGTCGACTGCGCGTTCCCCTGCGCCCGCCAGAACGAACTGGACGGCAAGGACGCCCAGACCCTTCTCGACAACGGCTGCAAGCTCGTCGCCGAAGGCGCCAACATGCCCTCGACCCCCGAAGCCATCGAGAAGTTCCTCGGCGCCAAAATCCTCTACAGCCCGGGCAAGGCCTCCAACGCCGGCGGCGTCTCGGTCTCCGGCCTGGAAATGTCGCAGAACTCCGAACGCCTCTCCTGGACTTCGGAAGAAGTGGACGCCAAGCTCAAGGGCATCATGAAGAGCATCCACGACAACGCCTGGAACTCGGCCGAAAAGTACGGGTTCAAGGGCAACTACGTCGTGGGCGCGAACATCGCCGGCTTCACCAAGGTCGCCGACGCCATGATCGCGCAGGGCTGGGTCTAGTC
>CADBQJ010000220.1 GCA_902796785.1 Fibrobacter succinogenes | reverse complement strand
CCCGCAGGTGCGCCTGAAGAACTACCACTTCGACCACAGCGCCGTGGCCCTGATCACCGAGGAGATGGCCCGCACCCACAAGGTGGTGCCGCTCTACGTCCGCGGCAAGACGCTGACGATCGCCATGGTCGACCCGACCGACATGCGCACGGTCGACTACATCCACTTCAAGACGCAGATGAACGTCGACTCCGTCATCACGACCGAGAGCGACGTCACCAAGGCGATCGAGTCGCTCTACGGCGTGCAGAACGCCGCCATCGACGAGCTGATCGGCGAGGACAAGGCCGCCGCCAAGTCCGAGGAGACCCCCGACGCCGACGCCGACAACATGGACTTCTCCTCGGAGGAAGGCCGCAAGATCGTCGCGATCGTCAACTCCATCATCTCCGAGGCGGTCCAGGGAGGCGTCTCCGACATCCACCTGGAGCCCGAGGACAGCTATCTCCGCCTGCGGTACCGCACCGACGGCGAACTGGCCGTGCGCTCCACCATCCCGCACACCCTCTCCAACGCCATCCTCTCGCGCTTCAAGATCCTGGCCAACATGGACATCGCCGAAAAGCGCAAGCCCCAGGACGGCCGAATCACCATCAAGCTCAGCGGCCACGAGGTCGACCTCCGCGTCAGCTCGTTCCCGGTCTCGCTCCGCAAGCGCGGCGTGATGGAGAAGATCGTCATCCGTATCCTGGACCCGGAGAAGAACCAGTTCTCGCTGGACGACATGGGGATGCTCCCCGTGACGCTGAAGCGCCTCCGCGCCGGGATCCGCCTGCCCAACGGCATCATCCTCGTCACCGGGCCGACCGGCTCCGGCAAATCGACCACGCTCTACGCCTGCATCCGCGAGATCAACCGCCCCGAGGTCAACATCTCCACGATGGAAGACCCCGTGGAACTCAACATCGACGGCATCAACCAGGGCCAGATCAACAACGCCGCGGGGTTCACCTTCGCCGCGGGCATCAGGTCGCTGCTCCGCCAGGACCCCGACATCATGCTCATCGGGGAAATGCGCGACAAGGAAACCTCGTCGATGGCCGTGGAAGCGGCCCTCACCGGCCACCTCGTGCTCTCCACGCTCCACACCAACGACACCTGCGGCGCGTTCCCGCGTCTGCTGGAAATGGGGCTGGAGCCCTACCTGGTCACCTCCGCCGTCAAGGGGGTGCTGGCGCAGCGACTCGTGCGCCGCATCTGCCAGACCTGCAAGACGGAGGTCGAGGTGGACGAGGAGACCAAGCGGCGGCTCCACGTTCCGCTGGAGACCAAGTTCTACAAGGGCGAAGGGTGCGCCAAGTGCGACGGCACGGGCAAGAAGGGCCGAGTGCCGATCATCGAGTACCTGGTGCCCGACGAAGGGTTCTGCAGCCTGGTGCTCAAGCGCGCCTCCGGCGACGAGCTCAAGCACTACGCGCTGGAGCACTGCGGGCTGGTGACGCTGCGCGCCGACGGCCTCGACAAGGCCTCCCACGGCATCTGCACGCTCGAGGACGCCCTGGCCGCCTCCACCGCGGACTTCGACGACTAGATGGGGCTCGACGCCGAAACCCTGAAACGGGCGCTCACGCGTCCCCAGTACGAGGCGGTGACGTCCGACGCGCGCGCCTCGCTGGTGCTGGCCGGCGCCGGATCGGGCAAGACGCGCGTGCTGGTCTACAAGATCGCCCGGCTCCTCCAGGAGGCCGCGCCCGACGCCGACGGCCGCCCGCTCGACGAAAACGCCGTGATGGCGGTCACCTTCACGAACAAGGCCGCCGACGAAATGCGCGCGCGCATCCAGAGCTACCTCGGACGCCCCGTGCGGATGCCCTGGATGGGCACCTTCCACTCCATCTGCGTCCGCATCCTCCGCCGCCACCTCCCCGAGGAGAACGGCCCGCGCTTCCGCGGCCGCTCCTTCTCGATCTTCGACGACGACGACCAGCGCAAGGTCTGCTCCGCGCTGCTGAAGGACCCCTCGCTGCGCTCGTCGGGGCTGACGCCCAAGGCGCTCCAGAACGCCATCTCGTCGTGGAAGTCGGCCTTCGTCTCCTGGGAGGAGGCCGCGCGCGACGCCGTCCGGCCCGAGGAGCGCGAGAAGGCGGAGCTCTACCGCAAGTACGAGAAGACGCTGGCGGCGAACAACGCGCTCGACTTCGACGACCTGCTGCTCCACGCGGTGCGGCTGCTCGAGAGCGACCCCGCCGTCCTCGGCGCGCTCCGCCGCCGGTTCCGCCACCTCTTCGTGGACGAGTACCAGGACACCAACGCGGTGCAGTACCGCTTCGTCCGGCTTCTCGCGCAAGGCGGCGGCGCCACGCTCACCGTCGTGGGCGACGACGACCAGAGCATCTACAGCTGGCGCGGCGCCGACGTCCGCAACCTCCACGACTTCGTCAAGGACTTCCCCGAGGCCCGCGTCTACAAGCTCGAGGAGAACTTCCGCAGCACGTCGAACATCGTCTCCGCCGCGGGCTCGGTCATCCGCAACAACGAGCGGATCCCCGGCCTGGAGAAGGAGGTCTTCTCCAGCATGGCCCCGGGCGACCCCGTCCGCGTGGTGCGCCGGTTCGACGAGGACGCGCAGGCGGCCTTCGTCGCCGACGTCCTCTCGCGCATGGCGCCGGAGGAGCTGGAGAACGTCGCGGTCTTCTACCGCAAGAACGCGCAGTCGCGCAAGCTGGAGAAGGTCTTCTCCGCGCGGCGCGTCCCCTGCAGGATCTACGGCGGCGTGGGCTTCTTCCAGCGCCGCGAGGTCAAGGACGTCGTCGCCTACCTGCGCGTGCTCGTCAACCCCGCCGACGACGTCTCGCTCGAGCGGATCGTCAACGTGCCCCGGCGCGGGATCGGCGAGACCACGGTCGCACGGCTGCGCGCGCTCGCCGAGGCCGACGGGACGTCGCTCTTCGACGCGCTCGCGCGCGCGCAGGAGGTCCTCTCGGCGGCCGCGGCGAAGAAGATCCTCGCGTTCCGCGCCTTCCTCGACGGGCTCGTCCGGCTCGCCGGGACGGCGCCGCTCCCCGTGATCGTCTCCGAGGTGGTCGCCGGCAGCGGCTACCGCGAGGCGCTCCTGGCCGAAGGGGGAGAGGAGGCCCGCGACCGCGTGGCCAACGTCGACGAACTGCTCAACGACGCCGAGGAGCGAGAGGAGGCCAGCCCCGGCTCCACGCTCGCCGACTTCCTGGAGGACGCCGCGCTCGCCACCGACGCCGACCGCGAGGGGGCTCCCGGCCCGGCCGTCCGCCTGATGACGCTCCACGCCGCCAAGGGGCTGGAGTTCGACGACGTCTTCATCGTGGGCTGCTGCGAGGGCGTGCTCCCCATCGCGTCGTTCGGCGCGCCGCAGTCGGAGCTGGAGGAGGAGCGCCGCCTCTTCTACGTGGGGATGACGCGCGCCCGCAAGCGCCTCTGGCTGATCCACCCGCGCGCCGTGCTCGACCGCGGCATGACGGTCGACACGCCGCCGTCGCGCTTCCTGGCCGAGCTGGACCCGCGCTTCTGCGAGTTCGCGCCCGAGCGGCGGATCTTCCTGGGGAGCGCCGCCTCCGGCGAATCCGGCTTTTCCGACGAGGAGGGCGGGGACGACGTCGTCCAATACCGCCCCGCGCCGCCGACTCCCTTCCGGCGCCAGGGGACGTTCCGCCTGGGGAACCCCTACGTCCGCCCGGGCGCGCGCCCGCCGATCCCGCGCGGTTCCGGCCGCGCCGCCGTGCGCCCGGCCTCCGAGCTCCTGCGCGGCGGCTCCTCCGAGGCGGAGATGTCGCAGGAAAACCTATATTTGCGCGTGGGCGCGCGGGTCAGGCATCCGCGCTTCGGCTTCGGAGTGGTGCTCGCCGCGAGCGGGACGTCGCCCTCCGACAGGGTCGAGGTGAGGTTCGCCGACGGATCCACGCGCTGCCTGGTGCTCAAGTTCGCTTCGCTGACGGTCGTCGGCTGAGGGGTTTCGCATGGACGACAAGGAAATTCTCGGACTGGCCAAGCTGGCGCGGCTGGATCTTCCCGAATCCGAGCTCCCCGCGCTCCGCGGCCATCTCGACCGCATGGTGGGCTACTTCGAACAGCTCCGCGCGCTGCCTCTGGCCGACGTGGAGCCGCTCACCGGCGTGGAACGCAACGTCGGCGCCCTGCGGAAGGACGTTCCCGCCAGGGGCTTCGACTCCGACGTCGCCTTCTCCAACGCCCCCAAGGTCGAGGCCGACCACTTCGTGATTCCCAAGGTCATCGGCTGATGGCCGCGCCCCTTCCGGTCGCCTGCGTGGTGCCGGCGAGGATGGGCTCCTCTCGTTTTCCCGGAAAGCCGCTCGTGCCGATCGCCGGCGCGCCGATGGTCGTGCGCACGCTGCGCCGCGCGGAGCTCGCGGGTTGCTTCGACCGGATCCTCTGCGCCACCGACTCCGACGAGATCGCCGCGGTCGCGCGCGACGCGGGCTTCGAGGCGCTGACGACACCCTCCGGCCTGCGGACCGGAAGCGACCGCGTGGCCTGGGCCGCGCGCGAACTCGGGCTCGACCTCGTGGTCGACCTCCAGGGCGACGAGCCGCTGGCCGACCCGGAGCTGCTGCGCGGCCTGGCGCGGGGGCTGGTCTCCGACCCGACCTGCTGGTGGAGCGCCGCCTGCCCGCTCGCGCCCGGCGACTGGGCGCGCGACAGCGTGGTCAAGGTCCTCGTGGACGGGGACGGGTACGCGCGCGACTTCGTCCGCTCCGAGGCCGACCGGACGCCGGGGGAGTGGTTTCGCCACGTGGGATTCTACGCTTACGACAAAATTAGATTAGATTTGTTTATGAATTCCACAAGTTCCCCGCTCGAGACGTCGAGGCGGCTGGAGCAGCTGAGGTGCTTTCCGCGGGTCCCGGTCCGCATGGCGAAGACGGAGCGCCCCTCGCTCTCCGTCGACCTTCCCGAAGACGTCGCGGCGGTGGAACGGCTCCTCGCCGCGAAGGGATGAACCCCGCCGAACGAAAACTGCTCCTGACCGTCCTCCTGCTGCTCCTCTTCGGAGGGGTCTCCCGGGCCGTCCTCTCCGCGACGGAACGCCCGGTCTCCTGGCAGGAGCTTCCCTCGGACGCCGATCCGGCCTCCGCCTCCGCCTCCGAACCGGCCCTCTCCGCGGCCGAACCCGACGACGGCGCCGCCGGAAAATCCTCCGAAAACGGCGGAAAAAGCGACAAGAAGGGCAAAAAGGGCAAATCCTCCAAACGGGCGAAAGGGGAAAAGCTCCCGCCGCTGGCCCCGGGGGAGCGGATCGACGTCAACTCCGCCTCGGCCGCCCAGCTCCGCCGCCTGCCCGGCGTGGGGCCCGCCCTGGCCGAAGCCATCGTCGCCCACCGCGACTCCTGCGGCCCTTTCGAGGGGCCGGAAAATCTTCTGAAAGTGAAGGGAATCGGAAAAGGAAAGTTGGAAACTCTCATTCCAAAGATTAGATTTCGTAAGTAGTTGCGGAAAACAGAGATAGGACAGATGGCCCGTTCCCTAGTCTACATCGGCGTCGACCTCCTTCCCGACAAGGCCTGCTTCGTCTCGCTGGGGGCGAAGGGAGAAGTGCTTTCCGTCGGGCTCAAGCCGTTCGAATCGCCCGAAACCTGGTACCAGACCATCGCCGAAATCATCGCCGAGGTCCCGCTGGGCAGCAAGCTCGTCTGGGGCATCGCGCCGAGCTTCGCCTCCGGCGTCAGCCGCTCCTTCTTCGTCCCGGTCGAGGCCAAGTCCGTCTCCGCCTACGTCCGCTGGGAGATGGGGCTCTACCTGGGCGTCGACAAGAAGAACGAATACGTGCTTTCGTGGGACAAGGCCGCGCCTTCCGCCGACGGCCGGATGGTCCACGCCGTCGCGGTCCGCTACGCCGAGATGCAGGCCTTCGCCGCGTCGCTCGAGCGCGTGGGCGGACGTCCCGCGCTGGTCGACAGCCGTCTCTTCGCCGCGGTCAACGACGTCGAGTCGGTCCTCGGCGCCGAAGCTCCCGAAACCTACGCCCTCGTGGTCGAGGAAGGCTCGCTCCTGCGCCTCGCCTTCTGCGACAAGGGCTCCGTGACGATGCAGGGGCAGACGCTCTTCCGCCCCGACTCCGCCGCCGAGAAGATCGCCGCGTTCGTCGGCCGCGCCCCGCGCCCGGCCGAACGGGTCTTCGTCTTCGCCGACGAATGGTTCGACGCCGGCACCGGCGACGCGCTCCGCGAGGCGCTGGGCGTTCCCGTCGACCCGATGCCGCTGGCCGAGGGGATCTCCGCCACCGAGGCGCTCGCGTGGTCCGTGGCCAACCGCTGCAGGGAGGGCGCCCTGTGATCCACGTCAACCTCGCCCGATACCTCGACGTCAACAAGGTCTCCGTCGACCGCGTGAGCCAGAAGGACTCCTTCTTCGCCGAACACCGCGTCGCGCTGGTCGTCTCCCTCGCCGCCGCCGTCGTCCTCGGCTGCGTCGGCGTCACGCTCGCCATGCTCCACCAGCGGGAAGAGCGGAACGCGATCCTCGACGAGGAGTTCGCGCAGGCCAGCCAGCGCAAGGAAAAGGCCGTGAAGGAGGCCGAGGCCAAGGCCCGCCGCGCCGCGCTTCCCAGGGGCATGACGCTCGCCGCCGAACGCGGCTCCGCGCTCGAGGCCTGGCGCCTCGTCACCACCGCCCCCATGCAGGGGATCGGCCTGAAGAACATCGCCGTCCGCGGCGGCGGCCTCTACTACGTCTCCGGCGTCGCCGACGACCCGCGCTCCCTTTCGCAGTACGAAGGGGCCCTGCGCGTGCGCAGCGAGGACGTGCGCAAGGGCGAGGAGACCCCGCTCGGGGCCTCGAAGCGCGCCCGCGCCTTCTCGCGCTACGGCCGCGCGAAGCACGACCTGCGCGAGGCGCCGTTCTGCGACGAGCTCTTCCCCGCGGTCGACTCGCTCGAGACCCGGCTCCGCGCGCTCGCGGGCAAGTCCGGCGTCAAGCTCGGCAAGGTCGCGAAGGAAGGCGAAAAGCCCCTCGGCGGATGCGTCGAGCGCGCGGTCTCCTTCGAGGCCCGCGGCGCCTTCGACCAGGTGGACCTCTTCCTCCATTCGCTCGACGGGAAGAAGTCGCCCGTCGGCATCGCCGAAGTGCGCGTGGGCGACGAAGGCGGAAAGGGCGTCGTCGCGCGCGTGCGTCTCGACGTCCGCTACAGGTAATGCCGACCAGGATCACAGGAGGGGAGTGGCGCGGACGCGTTCTCCGCGTTCCCGAAGGACTCTCCACACGCCCCACCGCCTCGCGCGTGCGCGAGGCGCTCTTCGACGTGCTCGGGCAGGACTGCTCGGGGATGCGCGTGGCCGACCTCTACGCCGGCTCCGGCGCGGTCGGCTTCGAGGCCCTGAGCCGCGGCGCGGAAAGCGTCGCGTTCGTCGAGACCGCGCGGTCCGCGCTCGACGTCCTCCGCGCGAACGCCGCGGCCCTCTCCGCCCGGGTCCGCGTCGACGCCGTCGACGCCGTCCGCTGGGCCGCGGATCCCGCGTTCCGCGGCGCCTTCGACCTGGTCTTCGTCGACCCGCCCTTCGCGAAGGAGTTCCCCGCCGGCGCGGACTGGCTGCCCCTGCTGGCGCCGGGCGGGACGCTCGTGGTGCAGCACCCCTCGCGCGGCTCCTTCGCCTGGCCCGTTCCGCCCGCGCGGGTCCGCAAGTACGGCGAATCCTCGCTGGCCTTCTGGTCCGCGCCGGCCTCCGGCGGCGCCAAAGTGTAGATTTGGGCCATGTCGCTCCTGATCCTCCCCGGCAGCTTCGATCCCTTCACCCGCGGCCACCTCGACCTGGCCCGCCGGGCGCTCCGCCTCTGCGACCGCCTGATCGTCGCGGTGGCCGTCCACCCCGGGAAGAAGCCCCTCTTCCTCCCCGACGAGCGCGTGCGGCTCATCCGCGCGGCCCTGGGCGAGGAGCTGGAGCCGCGCTCGGAGGTGATGCTCTGGAACGGCCTGATCGCCGACCTGGCGGCCAAGACCGGCGCCGACGCGGTGGTGCGCGGCGTCCGCGACTCGGCCGACCTCGCCTGGGAGTCGCGCCTCCACGAGGCCAACGTCCGCCTGGCCCCCGGCTTCGAGACGGTCTGGCTTCCCTGCGACCCCGCGCTGCGCTGGATCTCCTCGTCGCTCGTCCGCGAGCTGCTGGAACACGGCCGGCCGGTCGACGCCCTCGTCCCCGAGGCGATCGCCGCCGAAGTCGCCGGAAAGGCGAAGAGCGTCCGATGAACCCGTTCCTCCCGCCGTTCCGCTCGCTCCACCCCGCGCTGCGCGCGATCATCCTGCTGAACGCCGCCGTCTTCGCGCTCTGCGCCTTCGAGCGGACGCTGGGGCTGCGCGTCTTCGCGTCGCTGGCGCTCTTCCCCCGCTGGGCCGGCGACCGCCCCTGGACGCTGCTGACCTACGCCTTCGTCCACGCGAACTTCGTCCACGTCGCGCTCAACATGCTGATGCTCTGGTCCTTCGGCGACGACGTCGCGCGGACCCTCGGCGGACGCCGGTTCGTCCTCTTCTACCTCGCCGCCGCTCTCGTCGCGGGCGGCGCGAGCGTCTTCTTCTACCAGGGCTCCGTCGTGGGGGCCTCGGGCGCCCTCCTCGGGGTGATGTACCTCTACGGCGCGCTCTATCCCGACAGGCGCATGCTCTTCTTCTGGCTGATCCCGATGAGGATGGGCTGGGGCGTCTGGGTCATCGCGGCGCTCGACCTGCTGGCCACGAACACCGGCGACGGCGTGGCGCACTGGGCGCACCTGGGCGGATTCGCGGCGGGCATCGTCTACGCCCGCCTCTTCCTGCGTTCCCGCCTGCGCCCCTCGTTGTTCTCGCGCCTGGCCGCGAAGCTGCGCTCCCGCGGCGCCGCCGCCGAGCCGATCGACCTCGACGCGTTGCTGCGCAAGATCTCCGAGCGCGGCATCGACAGCCTGACGCCCGGAGAGAGGGCGGCGCTGCTCGCCGAAAGCGAGCGCCGGCGCCGCGAAAAGGAGGAGTACCAGAGATGGCGCTGAACGAAAAGACCGTTGTGAGCGCGGGTTCCGCGCTGGTGGACCTGCTGGTCCGCGTGGACGCGGGCTGGCCCGAACGCAGGGGAACGCGCCCCGGCGGCATGGTCAACGTGGACGCCGCGGAGATCGACGCGATGCTCGCGGAGATTCCCGCCGCGCCCGAGCAGGTCTCGGGAGGCTCGGCCTGCAACACGATCGTCGGGCTCTCCTTCCTGGGGGCGAAGTGCCGCTTCCTGGGCTGCGTGGGCGACGACGCCCGCGGCGAGTTCTTCGCCGCCTCGCTCCGCTCGCGCGGCGTCGAGGGCTCCCTCGTCCGCGTCGAGGGCGCGCGCACGGGCACCTGCCTTTCGGTCATCACCCCCGACGCGCAGCGCTCGATGTTCACCGCGCTCGAGGTCTCGGGGCGTCTCGCGCCGGAGCACCTCTCCGACGCCTTCTTCGACTCCGCCGACCTGCTCCACCTGGAGGGCTACCTCGCCTTCAACGCGCCGGCGTTCCGCCGCGTCGTGGCCATGGCCGCCGAGCGCGGCACGCGGATCTCGCTCGACCTCTCCGCCTGGCAGTGCGTGGAGGCCTGCGGCGACCTCTTCGCCGAGGCGATGAAAAACGTGGATATATTAATCGCCAACGAGGACGAGGCGAAGGCCTTCACGGGCAAGTCCGCCGGCGAGGCCCTCGAGGAGATGGCCCGCATGGCGCCCCTCGCCGTGGTGAAGCTGGGCGCCGAAGGGGCGCTCGTGGCGCGCGGCGACCGCCGCGTGGTCTCCCGCGGGATCCCCGTCGAGGCGGTCGACACCACGGGAGCGGGGGACCTCTGGGCCTCCGGCTTCCTCGCCGGCGTCCTTTCGGGCGAAACCCTGCAGTCCGCGGCCGATTTCGCCAATCTCGTGGGTTCCGAAATCGTCCGCGTCGTGGGGGCCCACCTCCCGCGCGAGACCTGGGAGCGGCTCGTCCGCCACAGAAACTCCGCCAGAGCCGGACTTTAGTTTCTTTACCCAGTGTTCCAGCACTTTTTACACGTGCGACCTTCGGTATTCCGGCTTTGAAGGATAGATTTAATGCGTTCTAACAGGATCGGGAGATCCGCAAAAACACCCCTCGCCTAAACAAGGAGACTTTCAATGGGCGTTATCAAGATGATCATCCACGGCTTTGCCCCCAGCGAAACCGGCTTCATTTTCATGTGGATCATTCTCGCCGCCGGCGGCATCGCGGCCGCCATCGTGGTCGAACGCTTCATGTACATCGTGATGAAGTCCGCCAAGGGCCGCAAGGAATTCATGACCAATCTCTCCAACCTCCTCAAGGGCGAGAAGATTGCCGAAGCCACCTCCTACGCGCAGAACAAGACCATCCCCCTGGCCAAGTGCGTCTACGCGATCCTGAAGAACCGCGACAAGGGCGAAAAGGGCATGACCGACGCCCTCGACGAAGTCTTCCTCACCGAAGCCCCCCGTCTCACCCGCTACATCAACCTGATCGTGGTCATGGCCAACGTCTCCACCCTGACGGGCCTGATGGGCACCATCTACGGTCTGATCTTCGCGTTCGACGCCGTGGCCAACCTCCCCGCCGCCCAGCGCCCCACCGCGCTCGCCAACGGTATTTCGGTCGCCATGGCCACCACCTTCCTCGGTCTTTGCGTCGCCATTCCGCTGCTGGTCTGCAACGGCTACCTGACGCTCCAGGCCACTCGTCTCGTCGAAGAGATGGAAGAAAAGTCCCTGAAGATCATGCACATCCTCTAATCGGTGAATTCACCGAGAACAGGAGGCATCATCCATGGCATCCAAACGCAAAAAGAACGGAGTCGCGGACGCTCCCAACCTGGACTTGCTCCCGGTTATGGCGCTCATGACCGTTCTGATTCCGATTCTGCTGAGCATGGCCAGCTTCCAGAAGCTCGCGGTGGTTGAAATCAACATGCCGGAACGTTCGATGATGAACGCGGACGGCGCACCGCCCGAAGTCGACGACCAGGCGCTGAACCTTTCGGTCGCGGTCGGCAACGACTATCTGGAAATCTGGGCGCGCGGCGGTTCCATGCCGAAGATCTTCGCCGACGAGATCATCGAATACCGCTGCCAGACCGGCGACAACTTCCGCTACCACCCCCGCTACCAGATTCGCTACATCAACGAAGCTGCCGCGACGGGCGGGCACAAGTGGGTCCAGGACAAGAGCTTCTCCGGCGGGCAGGCCAAGTGCCTCGACGGAACTCCCATTCCCGACACCTACGCCAAGGGCGAGAAGCGCGTCGCGCAGAAGGAAGCGATCATCATGGCCGCCCGTTCCACGGAAGGCGCGAACAGCGAGGAAGAGGTCTTCGGCGACCCCGCCCGTCTGCTCCGCTCCGTCTACAACGCGAGCGACTCCGCCTACGTCGACGGCAACCTGGAATTCTACACGAGCAAGTCGCAGCTGCACCCCGGCATGGCGGTGCAGACCCTCCGCGAAAACTCGGTGCGGAAGCTGGGCTCGGCCGCCGGTCCCGCCGTGGACGACTTCGGCGCGGTCTACGAAGACTGGCGCAGCGCCTACGACGAACTGGCGAAGGTGCTCGTGGGCATCCACAACCGCTTCATCGACCTTCCCGACGCGGACAACATCATCGTGTTCGCCGGCGACGAAATCCCCTTCGACAAGATCATCCAGGTGATGGACGCCGCTCGCGAATCCGGTTTCTGGAACATTCAACTGGCCAAGCTGGGAGGCTAAGACATGCCGCGCAAACCTCGTTCGTTCGGTGGTGGCAGCGACGACCTGAACATCACCTCCCTGATGGACGCCATGACCATCATCCTGGTCTTCCTTCTGAAGAACATGGACGCCGAAGGCAACCTGCTCACGCAGGCGGACAACCTCCAGCTGCCCAACTCGTCCTCCCAGAAGACCGTCCAGGAAGTCATGCTCTCCGTCGTGGTCGACAACAACCAGATCCTGGTCGACAACACGGCCGTGATCGAGACCGACCTGGTCGCCCAGCAGGACTCTCTCTTCGTCCAGCCCATGGTGGAAGCCCTCAAGGCCAAGCGGGAAGACGAAAAGAAGGCCGCGATGGCGACCGGCGGGGCCGAAGGTCCCGGCGCCGTCATCGTCCAGCTGGACAAGAACATCAGCTACGACGTGATGTACAAGACCATGGCCTCCTGCGGTTTCTCCGGGTACGGCAACGTCAAGTTCGCTGTGATGCAGCGAAACGCTGAATAAGGAGTCCCAACATGGCAGAAGCGAAAAAAGCCAAGAAAGGCAAACCTGTTCAGGACGAACTCACCGTAGCCCTGATGCCCGAAACGGACGACCGCGTCGCCCGCTACGGAGCCATCGGTCTCGTGGTCGCTCTCATCTGCGGTCTCTGGTTCGCCACCGTGGAACTCGTCGTCGACGAAATCATGTTCGACGAAGAGGGCCAGGAAGAACTGACCGCCACGATGAAGATCGAAGAAGAGAAGAAGGAAGAGAAGAAGGAAGAGAAGAAGAAGGACGAAAGCCAGAAGAAGCGCAAGCAGGCTGGCGGCGGCGGCAAGCAGCGCGGCAAGGGCCAGCCCAACGCGCCTCAGAGCCGCGGCGTCCTCAAGCTTCTCACCACCGCGACCAGCAAGTCCGGCTTCAGCGCCTACAACCTGACCAACAACGCGAAGTTCGCGAAGGACATGGACAAGGTGCTGAAGAACGTGGCCGGCCTGCAGAAGACGGGCGAAACCAAGCTCGGCGGACGCAAGGGCAAGGCCGACGCCGGTTTCAACGACGGGTACGCCGAAGGCGGCTCGGGCGGCATCGGCGACATGCTGGGCGGTCTGCTCGGCGGCGGCGGCGGCAGCATCAGCACCAAGGCCAAGGGCAAGATCAAGGCTCCTTCCTCCAAGGACATCGACTGGGGCGACGGCGGCGGAAGCCGTTCCAAGGCCGAAGTCATGCGCGTCGTCAACGCGCGCACCCCCGGTCTGCGGTACATCTACAACAAGTACCTCAAGTCCAACCCCGGCTTCAACGGCAAGGTGACCCTGCGGTTCACCATCGCCCCCGGCGGACAGATCATCCAGATCTCCATCGTGAGCTCGACCACCGGCGTGGGCGCGTTCGACAAGGAGATCATGCAGAAGGTGAAGAGCTCCTTCGTCTTCGAAAAGATCAAGTCCGGCAACACGACGGTGACGATTCCGTTCACCTTCACCGAATAAGCCGAACGGTTCGAAATCCAAAGGCCTCCTCCGGGAGGCCTTTTTTCGTTCCGTTTCGCGGATTTTTTAGTTAAATTGGACGTAGACGCGCTCGAAGCGCTAACCATAGGGGAATACAGATGCGTTTTGCAGATACAAAAATCCTGGCGGCCGCCGCCCTTCTCGGCTTTTCCACCGTGGCCTTCGCCACCGACGCCCGCATCGGGGCGATGGGCAAGACGGCGAAGTTCATCATGGACGACGTCAGCATTTTCGACAACCCCGCCAACATCGGGATCTACCCCAACTACCTGATCGGCGAACTGGGCACGATCGACGAAAACGCCCTCGTCGCCGGCGGCCGCAACGTCGACCCCTCGCCCTGGTTCGGCGGCATCTTCTCCCTTCCCCTGGGCGGCGAAGACTCCCGCGACCCCCGCATCACCATCGGCGGCGTCTTCAACCGCACCGACTCCTGGGCCTCCCTCCTCCCCGACAAGGTGATCCTCCCCACCTCGCAGGGCGACTCCCTCGTTCCGCTGCCCGAGCTGACCACCAACTTCGACGGCTTCCTGGGCGGCTCCACCCCCTCCGGCAACCTCTACGCCGCGCACATCTACGTCGGCATGCAGGACGGCGCCATTCCCCAGCAGAACTACGAAACCAACTCGCTCGCCTTCGCCTCGATCGTCAAGTTCGACCTGGGCGTCAACTGGCAGGTGAACGAAGACGTCGACCTCGAGGTCTCCGCAGGCCTGGGCCGCGTGGCCTACGGCGAGTCCGACAAGGACTTCTTCGACGCCGGCGAATTCAGCTGGTGGGGCAAGGGCCGCCTCTTCTCGACCATCGAGCAGATCAACGGCGAACTGGTGCCCGAAGTCGAAGCCTCCTACATCCAGGCGGGCGACGGCATGGAAGACCTGAACGTCGGCGCCGGCATGGGCGTCAACATGGCCATGGACCGCGGCTTCTTCTGGCTGGGCCTGGAAGGCTTCTACCACAACACCTCCACCGAAGGCTTCTCCGTCGCCGACGACGGCTCCGTCGTCTACAACGCGGCCAACGGCAGCTATCCCGGCACCGACGTGGTCACCACCACCGGCGGCGTCCTGAGCTTCGGCATCGAACGCAACGTCTTCTGGGACTGGTTCGTCGTGCGCGTCGGCGGCCGCAAGGTGATCGCCTACGTCGACTGCCAGGACGGCGACGAATACGGCGGGAAGGACGCCAACGGCAAGGACATGGCCTTCTGCCAGGGCAGCATGAAGAGCGAAGGCAACTTCTGGATGACCAACCCCACCGGCGACGGCACCCTCTCCGACCAGATCGGCTGGGGCTGGGGCATCAACGTCGAGGAAAAGCTGAAGATCGACGTCGTGATGGCCGAGGACTTCCTCTACCGCAACCCCTTCCAGGGCGGCCGTCTCTGGATCTCCCGCGTCTCGGCCACCTACTCCTTCTAGGCCGATGCTGAAGGATACGCTTCGTTTCGGAGGGGCCCGCTTCGCCGGGCCTCTCTTCCTTTGTCTGCTCCTCCTGGGATCCCTCTGCGCCTGCACCGAGTCCCCGGAGCGCATCTCGCAGAAGCTCGACGCCTTCTGCCAGGCCGACCTGAAGTACATCGTGGGCGAAGTGGTCCGCTCGGGGAACGACTCCCTCCTCCTCGAGAAGCCCTACTACCGCGTCGACTCGCTGATCTACTTCAAGGGCGACACGGCCGCGGTCTTCTCCGCGTACGCCCAGGTCTCGTACCACTACTTCAAGGACATCCCGATGCACCGGGAGCGCAAGTACCGCTACTGGGCGAACTACATGTACTGGGACCGCTTCTCCAAGCGCCTCGTCCACGACCGTCCCGGGGCCGATTCGACCGCCGCCGGCGCATTATAAATTTTTAGGCGACAAAGCGCGGCAAAGGCCCAAAAATCGGCCGTTCTTGGTATATTTTGAACAAATCGCAGTCAGCGCCTTTTCCCGGGAGAGCAGGCTTTGTTCGGATTTTTCTCTAGCGACATCGGCATCGACCTCGGCACGGCGAACACGTTGATCCACGTGGCCGGCAAGGGGATCGTCATCAACGAACCTTCCGTCGTCGCGGTGGACCGCCGCTCCGACAAGGTGATCAACATCGGCCTCGAGGCGAAGCGCATGCTGGGCCGCACCCCCGGCGACATGATGGCGGTGCGCCCGATGAAGGACGGCGTGATCGCCGACTTCCGCCTGGTCGAAAGCCTCCTCACCCACTTCATCCGCCGCGTGCAGAAGCGCCCGCTCTACTTCCTCCGCCCCCGCATCGTGGTCGGCGTCCCCTCGGGCATCACCGAAGTGGAGAAGAAGGCCGTGATCGACGCCGCGCAGAGCGCCGGCGCCAAGGAAGTCTACCTGGTGGCCGAACCGATGGCCGCCGCGATCGGCATGGGCATTCCCGTCGAGGACCCCAGCGGCAACATGGTGATCGACATCGGCGGCGGCACCTCCGAAATCGCCGTCATCGCGCTGCAGGGCATCGTCTGCGACGCCTCCGTGCGCATCGGCGGCGACGAGATGGACGCCGCCATCATCGAGTACCTGCGCAGCACCTACAACCTCCTCGTGGGCGAAAGCACCGCCGAGCAGATCAAGTTCCAGATCGGCTCCGCCTATCCGCTCAAGGAAGAGCTGGAGATGCAGGTGAAGGGCCGCGACCAGTCGGCCGGCGTCCCGCGCACGATGAACATCTCCTCCGTCGAGATCCGCGAAGCCCTCCGCGAACCCGTGGACGGCATCGTCACCGCGGTCCGCAAGGCGCTGGACGACACGCCTCCGGAACTCTCCGCCGACATCATGGACAAGGGCATCATCATGACCGGCGGCGGCTCGCTGCTGCGCGGCTTCGACGAACGCCTGCGCCAGGAGACCAACCTCCCGGTCAACGTCATCGACGAACCGCTGATCGCCGTCTGCAAGGGCACCGCCCGCATCCTCGAGGATCTCAACAAGTATCGCAAGGTGCTTCTGCCCTCCTCGGTCTAGGAACAGCCGTCCGTGCGCAAGCTCTTCGCGCAAATCCGCACGCTCCTTTCCTGGAAACGGGGGATCCTCTCGTTCCTCCTCTGCGCCGCCCTCTCCCTCGCGATGCTCCGCTCCGCGCCGCCGGCCCGCGCGCGCGCGATCCAGCTGCTCTTCTCCACGGCGCTCTATCCCGCGCAGATGATCGTCCACTACGTCCGCTGGCGCTCCAACGTCGAGGAGGAGAACCGCCGGCTGCTGGTGGAGAACGTCCGCCTCGCCTACGAGGTGAGCATGCTGCAGCAGGCGAAGATCGAGAACGAGCGGCTCCGCGAGACGCTCAACTTCTCGCAGCGCCAGGGGCTCGACTTCGTGATGGGATCGGTCGTGGCGCGCAACCCGAGCAACATGAACCTCACGCTCGTGATCGACGTGGGCGAGGAGGACGGCGTCGAGCGCCAGATGCCCGTGATGACCTCGCTGGGCGTGGTGGGGCGCGTCTCCAACGTGACCGCCGGCCATTCCCACGTGCAGCTGCTGCAGGACCCCGCCTCGCGGCTCTCGGTGCTCGAGAACCGCACGCGCACCATGGGGATCCTCGAGACCATCGACTCCTACCACCTCTACGCGCTCTTCCCGGCCTTCTCGGGCACGCGCGTGGGCGACACGCTGGTCACCTCCGGCTTCGGCGGGATCTTCCCCAAGGGAATCCCCGTCGGCGTGATCGAGAACTTCGAGGAGAGCGACGTCCCCGTGCTCGAGCGCGCGGCGGTGCGGCTCTTCCAGAACCCCGCCTACCTCGAGGAGCTCTTCGTGCTGAAGCGGCGGCCCAGCTGGACGCTGGAGGAACGGCGATGAGAAACCTGCTGATCCTTCTCTTCGGCTTCGTCCTGCTGACCGCCCAGGTCACGCTCAAGGACGTGGTCTCCGTCTTCGGCGCGGTGCCCGACTTCTCGCTGATCTTCGTCGCCGCGCTGGCGCTCCGCTTCGGGCCCGTGGCCGGCGCTTGGACCGGGTTCCTGTTCGGCATCGCGCAGGACGCCTACGTGGCCGCCCATTTCGGCGCCGACGCGCTCGCCCTCTGCACCGTGGGCTATTTCGTCGGGCTCGCCGAGGAGCAGGTGCTCAAGCTCGACACGATCGTGAAGATCCTCCTCCTGGCCATCGCCTTCTTCGCCCGCCTGGCGATCCGCTCCTGGTTCTCGGACATGGGGCTCGGCGAATTCGCGGAGTCGCTCCTCTCCGGCGGACTGGTCCAGGGCGCCGTCACGCTGGCGCTCGGCTCGATCTGGTTCGTCCTCGTCTCCTCGCGCGACCGCCGGGTGTGAAATGGCCTGGGGCACCCGTTCGGAGATGGACCAGCAGCGGCGCTACGCCCGGACGCGGACGCTGCTCGCCTTCTTCGGGCTGATCCTCCTGGTCCTGGCCGCCCGGCTGCTCTACCTCCAGGTCTTCCGCTACGACGAGAACCTCCGCCTCTCCGAGAAGAACCGCATGCGCATGCGGACGATCGTCGCGGAGCGCGGCCGGATCTACGACCGCTTCGGCGAGCCGCTCGTGCGCAACCGCGCGAGCTGGCAGGTGATGATCACCCGCGCCGACATGACGAACCCCGATTCGCTGAAGGAGCGGCTGCTCTCGCTGCGCTTCGCCGACGGCGCGCCGGTCTTCGACAGCGCGCTGGTCTCCGTCCGCTTCGAGCAGTCGCGCTGGCGCAACAAGTACGGTTCGCTCCGCGTCTACGAGGACGCGCCGCCCGAGGTGGTGGCGCTGGTGACGGAGCGCGCGGATGACCTCCCCGGCGTCTCGGTGGAGGTGGAGTCGCGCCGCGAGTACATCCACGGCACGCTGGGCACGCACGTCTTCGGCTACATCGCCCCCATCGACGAGAAGGAGCTGGCCTCGCCCGAGTTCGAGGGATACCCCAACTCCGCCCGCGTGGGGAAGAAGGGGCTCGAGGCCTCCTACGAGCACTGGCTCCGCGGCCGCGACGGGCTGCAGTACGTGGAGGTGGACGCCTTCGGGCGCAAGATCGGGCTGCTGAAGAGCATGCCCAACGCCGAGGCGGTCTCCGGGAACTCCCTCGTGCTGAGCATGGACCTCGAGCTGCAGAAGACCGCCGAGGAGGCCTTCCCCGACTCGCTCAAGGGGGCCGTGGTGGCGCTCGACCCGCGCAACGGCGAGATCCTGGCGATGGTCAGCTCGCCGCGCCTGGAGTCGAACATCTTCAGCCTCGACTCGCTCTCGCGCAAGAAGGGGTGGCAGAACATCGCGCTCGACAGCGCGCGCCCGCTGAACAACCGCGCCGTGGTCGGCGTCTATCCGCCGGGCTCCACCTTCAAGCCCTTCACCGCGCTCGCCGGCCTGCGCAAGGGGGCGATCACCGAGACGTCGAAGCCGTTCCAGCCCTGCCGCGGGGCGTTCCGCTTCGGCAAGCGCGTGCAGCACTGCTGGCACCTGGCCGGCCACGGGCCCGTCAACGTGGTCGACGCGCTCCGCGTGTCGTGCAACGTCTTCTTCTACCAGCTCGGGCTGGCCATCGGGATGGAGCCGATCAACGAGGCCGCCGCGATGTTCGGGCTGGGCAACAAGACCGGCGTGGACCTGGAGTACGAGCATCCCGGCGCGCTCATCGACTCGGTGGAGTACGAGCGCCGCTACCGCAAGCGCCTCGGCTGGAGATGGTCGCGCGGGCAGATCCTCAACCTGGCCATCGGCCAGGGCGAGCTGGTCACCCCGCTGCAGCTGGCCAACGCCTACGGCGCCCTCGTCCGCGGCGACACGCTCTGGCGCCCGCACCTGATGCAGGCGATCGTCAGCCCCGCGGAGCGCGTGGTCGCGCGCTACGGCAAGCGCCCGCTCCATCCGGTCTCGATGACCCCCGAGGAGCACGAGACGATTCTCAAGGGGCTGGAGGCGGTCACCTCCGCCGCGGGCGGCACCGGCCACCGGATGGCCGTCCCGGGCGTGCGCGTGGCCGCCAAGACGGGATCCGCCGAAAACCCGCACGGCGACAAGACCCACGCCTGGGTCGCCGCCGCCGCGCCCATCGAGGACGCCCGCATCGCGGTCGCCGTGGTGATGGAGAACGCGGGGCACGGCGGCGGCGTGGCCGGCCCGGTCGCGGGCGCCGTCCTCAGGAAGTTCTTCGAGCTGGAAAAGCTCCGCGGAGGCCCGGATGCTCGACCGTGAATTCCTCGAACGCCGCGTCGACGCGCTCTTCGTCGTGCTGGTGCTGCTCCTCTCGGCCTTCGGCGTCCTGCTGGTCTTCTCCGCGACCAACGACCCCGACGTCGCGCTCTCGCAGAACCTCTGGTTCAAGCAGGCGCTCTACGTCGTCGCGGGGCTGCTCTGCGCCGTGGTCGTCGCGCTGCTGCCGCGCAGGATCTTCTCCGCGCTCACCTGGCCGCTCTACTTCCTCTCGCTGGGGCTGCTGCTCTACGTGGCCATGGGCGGCGGCTCGGTGGACGAGGCGAAGGGGGCGGCGCGGTGGATCAAGCTCCCCGGCTTCAACCTCCAGCCCTCCGAAGTGGCGAAGGTGGCCTATCTCCTGGTGCTCTCGCGCTACCTCTCCGGGCGCGAGGTCCGGCTGGAGAACCTCTTCCGCGCGGGCCTCGGGCTCGTCACGCTGCGCCCGCTCTGGCGCCGCCGCCACGGCGCCGACTGGGAGATGGGGCTGGTCCCCCTCTTCTGCGTCCCCTTCCTGCTGATCCTCAAGCAGCCCGACCTCAGCACGGCGCTCGTCTTCATGGCGATGACGCTGACGATGTTCTTCTGGTCGGGGATGCCGCTGCGCGAGCTCTTCCTCCTCGTCTCGCCGGGAATCAGCCTCGTCACCTCGCTGCACATGGCCGCCTGGGTCGTCTTCATCGTCGCGCTCCTGGCGGTGCTGCTGCGCACCCGGCTCCAGCTCTGGATCTCCGCCGCGATCCTCGTGGCCAACCTCTTCGCGGGCGGCATGCTGGCGGGCGCGGCCTGGAACTCGCTGGAGGACCACCAGCGCTCGCGCCTGGAGACCTTCGTCGACCCCTCGCGCGACGACCGCGGCGCCGGCTACCAGGTCCGCCAGTCCTTCGTGGCCATCGGCTCGGGCGGGCTGCTGGGCAAGGGCTTCCTCGAGGGGTCGCAGACGAACCTCGACTTCCTGCCCGAGGAGCACACCGACTTCATCTTCGGCGTGCTGGGCGAGCAGTTCGGCTTCGTCGGCTGCGCCGGCGCGCTCGGGCTCTTCTTCGCGCTTCTCTCGCGCATCCTCGACGTGGCCGCCCGGTCGCGCGACCCCTTCGGCAACTTCGTCGTGGTGGGGGCGGCGGCGATCATCGGGTTCCACGTCGCGGTCAACGTGGCGATGACCATCGGGCTCATGCCGGTCACCGGCCTTCCGCTGCCGTTCCTCTCCTACGGAGGCACCTTCATGATGACGGTGATGTGCCTCTGCGGCCTGGTGGCGCACGTGCGCTTCCACGAAGGGGAGGTCTAGCGCCCTTGCGCCTTTCCGCGTCCCGGATCCGGAGCCTCCTCTCCGGCTTCTTCTGGCCCGGCGGGTGCCGCGTCTGCGGCGCTCCGGCCGAGGGGCTCCTCTGCGCCGAGTGCCTGCGCCTCGGGCGGCTCGAGTCGCGCGTCGCCCCCGCCTCCGGCGAGCCGGGGCTCGAGGTGGTCTCGTGGGGGAAGGCCTCCGGCCCCTGGAAGAAGATCGTCCACGGCTTCAAGTACCGCGGCCAGTTCCGCTGGCCCGGACTGATGGCGCGCGAGCTGGGGGAGGAGCCGCCCTTCGCGGGGATCGACTACTCCCGCGCGGTCTGGGTGCCGGTGCCCGTCCACGGCTCGCGCCGCCGGACGCGCGGCTACAACCAGGCCGAGCTGCTGGCGCGGGCCTTCGCGGCGCGCTGGGGCGGCCGCGTGGAGACGGGCTGGCTGAGGCGGCTGCGGGCCTCGGTCTCGCAGACCCGGCTGGGGGCGGCCCAGCGCCGCGCGAACGTCGACTCGGAGTTCGGCGTGCCGGCCACGCACGGCCCCTTCCCGGAGGGCTGCACGCCCATTCTGGTGGACGACGTCTACACGACGGGGTCGACGCTGAAAAACTGCTCGGAGGCCCTCGGAAGGGCCGGGCTGACCGTCCGTCGGGCCGTGACGCTCCTGCGGGCAGAGCTGACCTCCGACGATTTCGAGGCCGAGATGGCCGAGGCGGCCCTGGAAGGGCGGCTCTGAGGCGCGGAGGAGGCCTCCGCGGGCGAAACGGAGCGGCGGGGGAGCGGAGGATGAGGGACTCGAACCCCCAAGCCCTTGCGGGCGGCGGCTTTCAAGGCCGCTGACTTGCCAGTTAGCCTAATCCTCCGGACGGCAATAATGTAGAAAATGCCAAAAAAGGTCATTTTTCGCCTTTTCCTCTTTTCTACTTTTGTGCCGAAGGAGCGAGCATGCCGCGCGTTAACTCAAATTACGCAAAACT
>CADBQJ010000219.1 GCA_902796785.1 Fibrobacter succinogenes | reverse complement strand
CGGCGTCAATGGCTACTGCCGGACCGTGACGGACGAATACGGCGATTCCAGCCCCTGCTGGAGCCTCGGCGTCTCCAGCCTCACGTGGACGCCCGGGATGCCGCAGGAGCCGAAGGGCTACAGCGTGCGCGGCGTCGTGCTCGACGAGGCGGGCACGGGGGTCTGGAACTGGACGACGTCCACCTGGAGTAATTAAGGGGGCATCCCCGGCGAACAATGGCGCCGCCCTCTCGGGTCGGCGCCACTTTTTTCCATTTTATGCCTTCTCTAACTATATTCTGTAAGGTCAAAAAAAGGAGTGTCCCATGTCCCGCAGGCAGCGTCGTCACAGCAAGGCGGAATATCTGAGCAGCACGAAGACGAAGGCCAACTACAAGGTCATCGTCGCGCTCGGCGTCCTGGGAGCCCTTTTCTTCGTCTTGACGGCGCTTGTGAAATAGCCGGAGGTCGCCATGCAGTTCACTGTCGGAAAAGCCGAATTCCTCGATGTCCTCAAGAAGGCCGAAGGCGCCGTCCCCGCGAAGTCGACGCTGCAGATCCTCGGCAACTTCCACGTCTCGCTCGAAGGCAACACCCTCGAGGTGACCGCCACCAGCATGGAACTGAGCGCCCGCGCCCGCCTGCAGGTGACCGGCAAGGGCGACGGCGCCATGCTGGTCGACGCCCGCACGCTCGTCGGCATCGTCTCGCGCCTCGACTCCGACCTCGAGGTGGAGGTGACCGCCACCGACAACCAGGTCAAGCTGAAGTCCGGCTCCTACGTCGCGAACCTCCCCGGCTTCGACCCCTCCGAATACCCGCAGATCGACCAGCCCGAGGACGGGCTCCAGATTTCGCTCTCCAGCAGCGAGCTCCTCTTCCTCGAGGAGAAGAGCTCCTTCGCCTGCTCCAGGGACATCACCCGCATCGCCCTCAACGGCATCTTCGTGGAACACCAGGGCGGCCGCCTCTCGATGGTCGCCACCGATGGCCACCGCCTGGGCTGCGCCAGCGTGGAGAACGCCGGCGCCGACTGGCCCAACGGCGTGATCGTGCCGCCCCGCGCGCTCCAGCTGCTGCTGCGCTGCGTGCCCGCCGACACCGCGCTCGACATGCGCATCGACGCCACCCACGTCAGCATCGACTCCGAAGGGGTGCAGGTCGTCGCGCGCCTGCTCGACGGCACCTACCCCGTCTACCGCAACGTGATCCCCACCGAGTTCGGCAAGATCGCCACGGTCGACACCCGCCGCCTGATCTCCGTCGTGGAGCGCATCGGCGCCATCGCCAACGCCAAGACCAACCTGGTCAAGTTCGAGTTCAACGAAGCGGACCTGACCGTCTCGGCGCGCAACCAGGACGACGGCAACGAGTCGCACGAGGAGTTCGGCGTGGAGTACACCGGCGAACCCGGCTTCCGCCTCTGCTTCAACGCCAAGTACCTGGTCGAGATCCTGAAGATGTGCCCCTCCGACCGCATCAGCCTGCAGATGAACACCGCCACCGGCGCCTGCGTCATCACTCCCGTGGGCGAGGGGATGGACTTCTACTTCCTGCTGATGCCCCTCCGCCTGAGCGAAGGGAACTGATCCCCGGGCCCGGCGCCTGGACGACGGGCCATGCGGATCGACTTCGTCGAACTGGACCGCTTCCGCAACCTCGCGCCCGCGACCGTCGAACTCGGTCCGGGCGTGATTCGCGTCGTGGGGCCGAACGGCCACGGCAAGAGCAACCTCCTCGAGGCGGTGCACGTGCTGGCGCAGGGCTGGAGCCCGCGCGCCCGGCGCGGCGCCGAGTGGATCGCCTGGGGCGAGGAGGGGCTGCTGATCCGCGCCGAGGGCGTCGCGAACGACGGCGCGCCCCGCAGGAGCGCGGTCCAGCTCGAGTCGCGCGGAGCCCAGCGGCGCGTCCGCCTCGACGGGCGCGAATCCGCCGGATTCTCGCTGCTGCTCGGCGCCTGGCCGCTGGTCTCCTTCGGCCCGGGCGACGTCGAGCTCGTGCAGGGCGAGCCCGAGGCGCGCCGCACCTGGATGGACGCGACCATCAGCCAGTATTCCGCCGAGGGGCGCGACCGCCTGCGCCGCTACCGCCGGGCGCTCCGCCAGCGCAACGGCTACCTGAAGGGATTCGTCGCGCCCGACCCGGAGCTGAAGGCGGCCCTGGACGCCGAGCTCTGCGCCGAGGGGGCCGAAGTGGTGCGCCTGCGCCGCGGCTTCCTCCGCGCGCTGGCGCCGGTGGTCCGGCGCCTCTACGCCTCCGTCAGCCGCGGCGCGGAGGAGGCCGACCTGGTCTACCGCTGCTCCTGGGGCGAGGAGGAGGGGGCCGACGCCTTCGCCGCGAAGCTCGACTCGCTCGCGCGCCGCGAGTCCGAGGCCGGCGCCACGCTCGTCGGCCCGCACCGCGACGACCTGGAGATCCTCCTCTCGGGCCATCCCGCCCGCTCCACCGCCTCGCGCGGGCAGCAGCGCTCGCTGACGCTCGCGCTCCAGCTGGCCTGCGCCGAGTTCCTCGAGGAGCTCTTCGGCGAGCCGCCGATACTCCTGCTCGACGACATCTTCAGCGAACTGGACGCCGGCCGCCGCGCCGCGGTGGGCGAGTTGCTCCGGCGGTCCGGCCAGGTGATCCTGGCGGCCCCCGAGCTTTCCGACATCCCCTTCGACGCCGACCGGACCTACCGGGTGGAGTCGGGCCGCCTGACGGAGGCGAAATGAGCGCGGACGAAACGCGGAACCCGGCCGGACGCGGCGACGAGGAGCCCGTCGTCGTCCGCCAGCCCCTGCGCCGGTCCGAGGGGCCCCGGCGCTCCCCCCGCAGCGCCGCCTCCGTCCTGGAGGGCGTCCTGCGGTCGCTGGGCGGGACGGAGGGGGCCGCGCTCCTGCGGCTGCGCGAACGGTGGAGCGAGGTGGTGGGCCCCTCCCGGGCCGCTCTCGTCGTCCCGGAGGAGCTGAAGGACGGGGTCCTGTGGCTGAAGTCGTCGGACTACGCCGTCCGCACCGAAATCCGGTTCGCCGCCCGCGAAATCGCCGCCCGCGCCAACGCCGCGGCGGGGGCCGAGGCGGTCCGGTCGATCCGCTTCCGCGGGTAGAAGGGGCGGGATTGGCGCCGGGCGAGGCCGGAAAAAATCCGCAAGTGCCCTTGTTTGCGCAAGATAAGCGCCCAATTCAAGGTAAGATAAACTATACTTCCTAGCAAGAAGATTTTTTCCATGTCTTCGGAAGGAGCGAACATGACGAAAAAAGGGAAGATTCTCGCGGCGGGCGTCGGCCTGCTGATGGCCGCCGGATCCCTCTGGGCCGAGGTCGAAGTCCCCCAGATCCAGACCCCCACCGTCTACGGCTCGACCGGCGCGATCCGCACCATCTCGGCCAAGACGCTCGGCGGCGGCAAGATGTCCTTCGCGATCTCCGTCGACGCGGAAAACAGCACCGACGCCTTCGGCACGGGCGCCATCACCTTCATCCGGGCCGACGGCACCGTGGAGAAGACGCTCGGCCTCGACAGCTACTACGCCGCGACCTACCGCGCCATGCTGAGCTTCGGCCTCTCCGAATGGTTCGACCTGGGCGTGAACGTGCCGCTGCACCACGACAACATCACGGTCAAGGACTACCCGCGCGCCTACAAGCCCGAAATCCAGCGCGGCGTCGACGTGGCCCTGGGCGACATCGAGGTCTGGGGCAAGCTGCAGTATCCGCCCTACGACCACAGCCCGATCTTCGACATCGCCTTCCTGGGCATGGTGACCATCCCGGCCGGCTCGACCGGCAAGGGGCTCGCCCCCAAGGCGCTCTACTACCTGCCCAAGCCCGACGTCGACCACGAGTACAACGCCTACACCACCGACAAGGTGACGGCCCGCGGGATGATGCTGATCACGCTCGACCTGCTCGAGGTCCCCGGCACCTACATCCCGATCGAAGTCGACGTGAACGGCGGCCTGCAGACCTCCGGCGGCTCCGACTTCGACAACGCCTTCCTGCTGGGCGGCGCGCTGGTCCTCAAGCCCATCCCGTGGTTCAGCATCTTCGGCGACTTCACCGCCGTCTCGCGCATGTCCGGCATCCACTCCGGCTGGAACATCCGCGAGGACAAGGTGATCGTCAGCCCCGG
>CADBQJ010000218.1 GCA_902796785.1 Fibrobacter succinogenes | reverse complement strand
CGAAATCGCGCGGTCGCGCCGCCGCCTCTTCAACGAAATCGCGGGGCGATACGAGCTGCTCAACACGCTGATGAGCGCCGGGCGCCACCGCGCCTGGAGGAACCGCGCGCTGCGCGAGCTGGCTCCCGTCGCCGGCGAGAAGGCGCTCGACCTCTGCGGCGGGACCGGGGACTTCTCGAAGCTCTTCCGCGAAAAGGCCGGAATCGCGCTGGACGACCTCGTGGTGGCAGACATCTCCGAGGGGATGCTCCGCGAGGGGAGTCCGCGCTTTCCCGGGAGGGGAGTGCAGGCCGACGCCTGCGCGCTTCCCCTGCGCGGCGCCTCGTTCGACGTCGTGGTGAACGGATTCGGGATGCGCAACCTCCCCGACGCCCAACTCGGCGCGCGCGAGGTCCTGCGCGTCCTCAAGCCCGGCGGCCGGGTCCTCTTCCTCGACTTCTTCCGCCCCGACACCGCCTTCACGAAGTTCTTCTACTACGGAATCGGCGCCGCCATCATCCGGCTCGCCGGGCTTCTCTTCCGCCGCAACGACCACTACGCGCACCTGCTCCGCTCGCTGCGCGGCTTCCTGACGACGGGGGAGTTCGAGGCGATGCTCGCCGGCGTCGGCTTCGCCGAAACGAAGGTCGTGCCGCTCGACTTCGGCGTCGCCCACGCCGTCTTCGCCCGGAGGCCCGCGGAATGACCGCACGGATCCGCGACTGGCTTTCGCTCGTCCGCTTTTCGCACACGCTCTTCGCGCTGCCGTTCGCGCTCGGTTCGCTCGTCGTGGCGGAGAGGGGAGTGCCGCGCCTTCGCGTGCTCCTGCCCGTGCTGCTCTGCATGGTCGCCGCGCGCAACGCCGCCATGGCCTTCAACCGGCTGGCCGACCGCGACGTCGACGCGCTCAATCCGCGCACGGCTCGCCGCCATCTGCCCGCCGGTCTGCTCGCTCCGCGCCAGGTGGCGCTCTTCGTGGCCGTCAACGCGCTCCTTTTCCTCCTCGGCGCCTGGCTCCTCAACCCGCTCGCCGGAATCCTGGCGATTCCCACGCTCGTCGTGCTGCTGGGCTATTCCTTCCTCAAGCGGTTCACCTGGTGCGCCAATTTCGGGCTGGGGCTGGCGCTCTCCATCGCGCCGATGGGCGCCTGGGTCGCGTCGCGGGGAAGTCTGCACGCCTTCCCGCTCCTCCTCGGGCTGGCCGTCTTCCTCTGGAGCTCCGGCTTCGACATCGTCTACGCCACGCAGGACTACGACGCCGACGTCCGGTGCCGGCTCCATTCCGTGCCGCAGCGGTTCGGGATCAAGGGGGCGCTCCGAATCGCGATGGCGCTCCATCTGGCCATGCTCGGCGTCCTGGCCGCCATCGGGCTCCTCTGCCCGATGCCCTGGCCCTGGTTCGTCGCCTCCGCCTGCGCCGCGGCCGCGATCGTCTACGAGCATCTCTTCCGCAAAAGCGCCTCGCTCGAGACGATGAACGCCGACTTCTTCCTGGCCAACGTCGTCGTCAGCGCGATCCTCATGGTCGGCATGTTCGCGAGCGTCCTCGTCCAGCGGCTCTCGCAGATGCAGTAGCCCGCGGCCCTTCTTTCCGAAAGGCCCAACTTAACATAATACATATTATACGACATTAAGCATACCAGAGAATTCCGGTGATGCCGTTAGAGGTTTCCCTCGGCATACCACGGCGTGATTGTTTAAGCAAAGAGCTTGGCCAACAATCGTACGGCAAAGATGTATTCCATAAAACAGATGAAGAGAATGCAAGTGATTTCCGCAAAAAAAATGGCGATTAGGGCCGTGCCCCAAAATAGCCCTGCAAGAAGATTAAAGATGACTTTGACGACTTTCATTAGGACATCCAATCGGGATTGCCGCCGTTAATCGCAATAATCAGCGAAATGATTAAGATAAATGCGAGAAGCGCCTGCCCACAAAGGAAAAGCCTTTTCGCTTCAGTCGGCAAAAACTTTATGTAGGCGATGAATCCCGCCTTCGAGCACTCAGGCCACCCTGCATTCCACTTTTTCAAGTTTGATTCATTCATGTCTACCTCGCATTTTCCACAATATATAGCGACAATCGTGTCCTAAGATGTCGCATACGGCGGTTTTCGCCTCCAGTGTCGCTCTCATTTGCCCTTTTTCGCCCCCT
>CADBQJ010000217.1 GCA_902796785.1 Fibrobacter succinogenes | reverse complement strand
CGCCTGAGCGGCGAGGTGGAGGGGATCTCCGACGGCGAGATCTTCCTGCAGCTCGAGGAGCAGGCGAAGCTCCGCGAGACGGCCGGGACCGTCGCCGACGAGGACTACGTCTGGAGCACGCTGGAGCCCGGCAGGACGCTCCTCGGCTCGCGCGAGCGGGTGGCGAACGGCCGCTTCTCCGCCGAGTTCGTCGTCCCGCGCAAGCTCAGCTTCGGCGACACCAACGCCGTGCTGCGCGCCTACGTCTGGTCGAACGGGAAACTCGTCCGCGGCGGCACCGCCTTCGACGGCATCGCGGTCTCCGGCACCTCGTCCTACGCCGACTCGCTCGACGACGACGAGCCCCCGACGATCCGCGCCCGCCTCTGCGACCAGGCCTCCGGCGGGTACCTGGCCCCCGCGGCGAAGCTGACCCTTCCCGCCTGCCTCGAGTTCGAGGTGAGCGACGGCACGGGCGTGGACCAGTCCGTCCTCCCGGACGAAGGGGTCTCCTTCGAGCTGGTCGGGAAGAGCCCGGCCTACCATCCCGTCTTCGTCGAGCAGACCGGCAAACGCGTCGCCTTCCGCGTGAACCTCGACGAGGCGCGGCCCGAGGGCAGGGTGGTGGCGCGCGTGCGGGCGCAGGACATCGTCGGCAACGCGGACGAGAAGGAGTGGACGCTGACGCTGGAGGCCGCGCTCGGCAACGGCGTCTTCGACGTCGTCACCGTCCCCAACCCGCTCAGGACGAAGACGACGTTCCATTTCAAGCTGGGCTCCGGCGCGCCGACGGACGTCTCCGTGAGGATCTACGACGTCGACGGCAAGCTGGTGCGCGCGCTGCGCCACGTGGTCTCGGGCCGCACCACCTGGGACGGCCGCGACGAATGGGGCAACCGCCTCGCCAACGGGCTCTACTACTATCAGGTGATCGCGAAGGTCCGCAGCGCCGACCCCATGACGGGGAAGAGCGTCTCGAAGACCTTCACGCGCCTGCAGAAACTCGTCATCTCGCGCTAGGACTCCATGCGCTCCCTCTTTTCGAAAGCCGTCTCCTTCTTCGTCGCCCGGCCCTTCGCCGCCCACGCGCTGCTCCTGGCCGTCCTGCTCTGCGGGTGGCTCTGCGGCTCCGGGATGCGGACCTCGCTCCTGCCCGAGCGCGAGCCCGACGTCGTCCGCGTCCGGATCTCCATGCCCGGGTCGCTTCCCGAGAGCGTCGACGCGCAGGCGGTCGCCCCGGTCGAGGCGATGGTCTCCCGCTGGGACGAGACGCGGGAGGTCTCCGCGGTCAGCGTCCCCGGAAGCGCCGAGATCGCCGTCCGCGCCGTCTCCCCGCGCCGCGCCGACGCCCTCCGCGACCGGCTGCGCGACTCGCTCCGCTCGTTCGCCCTCCCCGAAGGGGCGGTCGCGGAGGGCGTCGAGCGGGACGCCTTCTCGATGCGCGGCGCGATGTTCGTCTTCGCGGACGGCGACCTGGCTCGCGCGGCGGCCCTGGCCGCGGAATTCCGGGATTCGCTCGCGGCGCGCGGGCTCTCGGGCGCGTCGACCGCCGGCGCGCCGGACCCGCGTCTTCCGCCCGGGTCGCCCCTGGGCGGAATCCGCCTCGACGGCGCGCCGGCGGTCCTCGTCTCGGTCGACCAGCGCCGCGGGGAGGACCTGCTGGAGGTGGCGCGGACCGCGCGCGGGGTCTTCGACGACTTCCGCGCCGCGAATCCGGACGCCCGCGCGGTCGCCTTCTACGACGGCACCTCGGTCCTGGGCGACCGCATGAGGCTGCTCGCGCGCAACGGGCTCCAGGGGCTCCTCCTGGTGCTCGTCGTCCTCGGGCTCTTCCTCGACATCCGCGTGGCCGGCCGGGTGGCGCTTTCGCTGCCCTTCGCCTTCGCGGGCATGGCGATCGTCGCGCGCCTCTCTGGCGTCACCTTCAACCTCCTCTCGCTCTTCGGCATGATCGCCGTGGCCGGGATGCTGGTGGACGCCGCCATCGTGGTCTCCGAGGCGGTCGTCGCGGAACGCGAAACGGGCGCCGGGCCGAAGGAGGCAGCCGTCCGCGCCGTGCGCCGCGTGGCCTCTCCGGTCGCCGTCTCCGCGCTGACCACCGTCGCGGTCTTCGTCCCCTTCTTCTTCTTCCGCGGGATGATCGGAAGCCTGGTCTGGCAGATCGCCGCGGTCGCGATCGCCGCGCTCGTCTTCTCGCTGGTCGCGGGCTTCCTGGTCCTCCCGGCCGAGCTGGCCGGCTGCCGCGGGACGGAGCCCGGACGCCTCTCCGCCGCGACGGAGCGCGTCCGGAGCGCCGCGCTGGCCGCCTACGGCCGCGTCCTCCGCTTCGCTCTCGACCGCAAGGCGCTCGCCCTCGCGGTTCCGCTCTGCGCCGCGCTTCTCCTGGGCTGGCTCTTCTCCGAGGGGATCCTCCGGATCGACCCCTACCAGGAGAACGACGACGAGATCCCGGCGATCGACGTCGCCCTCCCGCTGGGCTCCTCCGCCGAGACGACGGACTCCCTGCTGGCGGCGGCCGAGGCGGAGCTTCGTGCCGCGCTGCGCGGGCTCGAAGAAGAGTGCGGGGGAGCGCTCCTCCTGGGGACGATGCGCACGGTGGGCGCCAACGCCCTGGGCGACTTCGGCCCGCACGCGGGGCGCATCCTGCTCCGGCTGGTCCCGGGCTCCACGCGCCCGCTCCACTCCGAGGCGATCGTCTCCGCGCTGCGCGAACGCGTCGGCGTGCCCGAGGGGGCCGTCCGGTTCCGCTTCGCCTCCTCGGGCCAGTGGGGATCGCCCGTCTCCGTCGCGCTCCGCGGCGACGACCCCGACGAACTGCGCGAAGCGGCCGCCGCGCTGCGCGCCGCGCTGGAGGCAGACCCCGAGATCCTCGATCCCGTCGACGACGTCGTCTCCGGCTTCGACCCGTCGGGCCGCCCCTATTCCGTCGTCCGCCGCGCCGACGGGGCGCGCGAGGCGCTGGTCGAGGCCTCGCTCCTTCCCGGCGTCTCCTCCTTCACCGCGCAGCGCCGCGTGCAGGAGGAGATCCTCCCCGGAATCCTGAAGGACCGTCCCGGCCTCTCCTGGCGCGCCGGCCCGCGCCAGCGCGACAACGTCGACTTCCTCCTGAGCGTCGCCGCCTCCTACGCGCCGGCGCTGCTCCTGATCCTGGCCCTGCTGCTGGCCGAGTTCCGCTCGCTCCGGCAGTCCTCCATCGTCCTCCTCGTCATCCCCTTCGGCGTCGTCGGCGGGCTCGTCGGCCACCTCGTCCACGGCGAGATGCTCTCGAACATGTCCGTCTTCGGCTTCGTGGCGCTCTCGGGCGTCATCGTCAACAACGCCGTCATCTTCGTCGACAGCATCAACCGCCTGCGCGGCGGGCTTCCCCTGCGCGAGGCCGTCGTCGCCGGCGCGCTCGGCCGCCTCCGCCCCGTCGCGATGACGACGCTCACCACCGTCGCCGGGCTCGCGCCGATGATGCTCGAGCGGAGCTTCCAGGCCCGCGAGATGGTCCCCATGGCCTTCACCGTCTGCTGGGGGCTCGTCGTCGGATCGCTGCTGGCGCTCGTCGAGACGCCCGTGCTCGTGGAGCTGCTGGCGCCGCGTCCGCGCGGGGACCGCTCCTAGCCGATTTTCCTATTTTCGCCCCCATGGATCTCCGACCGAAAGCCTCCCGCTCCCGCGCCCTCTCCGAACTCGTCGTCCGGTTCCGCCTGCCCGTCGTCCTCGCCGCGCTCCTCCCCTTCGCCCTCTGGGGAAGCGAACTGGCGCGCGTGGCCGAGTTCTGGAAGGCGGACGCCCGGCTGGAGGCGCGGCTCGTCTGGAACCTCCTCGCGGAGGGGAAGATGGGCGCGGACCAGATCGTCCCCTCCCTGGCGCTGGCCTTCGCCGCCTGGGTCGGCTGGACGGCCAGCCGCGTCCTCTCCAATTGGCGCGAAGGGCTCTTCGTGCTGGTCCTCTCGCTTCCCGCCTGGGTCTTCACCTACTTCGGCTGGCTCTCCGCGGCGCTCGCGCTCGTGGCGCTCTCGCTCTTCCTGGGCGGCTTCGCCGGCATCCTGCGCGGCTTCCGCTCCTGGTGGATGGCCCCGCTCTCCGTGGCGGTGGTCCTGCTTCCCCTCTGCGCCGCCGTCCCCGTCTACTACTTCGGCGGTTCCGGCTACAGCCGCTACGCCCTCACCGGCGTCCCCATGCTCTCGCTGATGATGGCCGAGCTCTTCGTCACCTTCCCCTCGCTCGGGGCCATCGGCGCCGAACGCCCGAACCGCATGGCGACCGCGGTCGCCTGGCTCGAACGGCGCCTCGCCGCCTTCACGGGCGCCTGGATCTCCTCCGTCGTCCTGGCCGTCTCCGCCGCGGTCGGGCTCCAGAGCAGCTGGAAATCGCCCGCGCTCTGGGTGGTCCTCGGCGGCGGAATCCTCGTCTGGGCGAGCCTCGCCGTCGTCCTTCCCGCGGCGATCTCCTTCATGCCCGGCGACGAGCGCTGAAATCGGCGAAAGCGGTCCGTTTCGGCCGGATTTCCTCCGTTCCCGACCCCGTCGCGCTTGCTATATTTGGCCCGTAGACAGCAAAAGTCCCCACCTGCAAAGGATCGGTAAAAAATGGCTCGCAAGAAGATCGTTCTCGTCGGCGCCGGCCAGATCGGCGGCACCATGGCTCTCGTCCTCGCCCAGAAACAGCTCGGCGACGTCGTCCTCATCGACATCCCCCAGACCGAGGGGATGCCCAAGGGCAAGGCCCTCGACATCATGGAAGGCCGCGGCGTGATGGGCACTTCCTGCAACCTGACCGGCTCCACCGACTACGCCGACATCGCCGGCGCCGACGTGGTGATCGTCACCGCGGGCGTTCCGCGCAAGCCCGGCATGAGCCGCGACGACCTCCTCGGCATCAACTGCGGCGTCATCAAGACCGTCGGCGAAGCCATCAAGAAGACCGCCCCCAACGCCTTCGTCATCGTCATCACCAACCCGCTCGACGCGATGGTCTACAACATGCAGAAGGTGACCGGGTTCCCCTCGAACAAGGTCGTCGGCATGGCCGGCGTGCTCGACTCCTCGCGCCTCGCCTGCTTCGTGGCCATGGAACTCGGCGTCTCCGCCGAAGACGTCAAGGCCCTGGTGATGGGCGGCCACGGCGACACGATGGTCAGCCTCTACGAATGCGTCTCGGTCGGCGGCATCCCGCTGCCCCAGCTGATGAGCAAGGAGAAGTTCGACGAACTGGCGGCCCGCACGGCCAACGCCGGCGGCGAAATCGTCAGCCTGCTCGTCCGCGGCTCGGCCTTCTACAGCCCCGCGACCTCCGCGATCAAGATGGCGGAAGCCTACCTGCTCGACAAGAAGAGCGTCCTCACCTGCGCGGTCAAGCTCGACGGCGAATACGGCGTCAAGGGCCTCTACTGCGGCGTCCCCTGCGTCATCGGCGAAAACGGCGTGGAAAAGATCTTCGAAGTGAAGATGAACGCCGCCGAAAAGGCCGCCTTCGACAAGTCCGTCGAGGCCTGCAAGAAGAACGCCGACTGGGTCGACGCCAACGCCTGATCCTTCCGGCTCCGGAACGACGAAAGGCCTCCCTCGCGGAGGCCTTTT